>JBOFDW010000194.1:0-3802 GCA_051647385.1 Fusobacteriaceae bacterium | reverse complement strand
GCACCAAAATAAAAAAATTAATCTTAGAGTAAAAAATAACAGACTTGAGTTTTCTTCATAACTTTTAAGTCTGTTATTTTTTTAGTTTTTTCCTAAAAAAATTTGCAAAGTAAAATTTTTATAGTATAATATCTCTGTAAGTAAAAAAGTTTGAGGAAGGTTTAAAAATGAAAAATAAGAGACTGGTTAGTACGTTATTAATGTTTATTTTTTTTAGTTGGACTGCTAAGTCTGTAAATTTTACCATTGATGACATTAGAGAGAATGAAAAGCTTTATAATTTTCTTATTAAGCTCATAAATTTTCGAGACGATGTTGAAAGAGATAGAGCTTTTATCCAAGTAACAGGAGAACTTTACGCAAATATTCCTAGACAAATGAGAGACATAAATAAAACTTTTAAATTGGAAGAACAAAAATTCTCCACAGATATTTCAGAAAAAAAATGGCACATTTCTATTTTTGATCAAAGAAGATCCATCGTAAGTGATTTTGCAATCCCTGGGTATGACGAATATTCCGCTGGATTCATAGGTGGATATAGTTTGGATTATAAATTTACTGTAACAGCTGGTTATCAATATGCAAATTATGAGTACGAAGGTCCAGACCATTCAAAAATAAATTCTTTGCACTTGGGAATTTATAAAGTTTGGAATCCTGAAGAGTACAATATTTTACTTGGACTTAATGGTGATTATGATTTTAATTCTTTTAACAGAGATATTAGTCTAGTTGGAAAATTATCTGATGGTGATTTTGGTTCATACATAGTAAATTTTAATGCTGGAGTTTCAAAAATTTGGGATAAGCTTGGAGAAACTAACTGGTATATTTTTCCAAGATTTATTTTAGATATAGGTTATGGCTCACGTGGTTCTTTTGCTGAGTCTGGAGCTTCTGAATATAATTTGGCGTCTAATGTTTTCACATGGCTTTCTATTGAGCCAACTCTTGGGACTAAACTTGGATATAAATATAGTAACATGAACTTTTACACTGACTTTGAATATGTTTATACAATTGGAACTATGGAAAAACGTCAGATATTTAAGTTGAATAATTTGCCGTACAGATTACAACGACCTGATTTAAATAAGAGCTCTTACAAATTGTTGCTAGGTTCTTCGTTTGAATTTGACCCTGTAACTCTTATCTTTGAAGCTGGTAAAAAATTTCAAAATGGCGAAGACTTATTTGTAACAGGAAAAATTGGATTGAAGTTTTAAAACATAAAAAATTTTAGAGGGGATTTAAGTTTATGAGAAAGAGAATTCTTTTATTTGGTTCAATGCTAATTATTTCAGCAAAAGTTTTTGCACTTGGTGGTGTAGAAATATTAACCACTCCAACAATAAGCGGTTTAGGTAACCCAGTTCAACAAGCTATTGTTTCTCCAGAATCTGGATATTATAATCCAGCTGCATTGGGATTTATAAAAAAAGGGGCTTTCTTTTCTTTTGGTTTAGGTCTAGGAATTCCAAGCAATGTTGATTTACTAATTGATACAGCAAAAAATCCACCGAAAACAACACCTCAAATGATAAAGCTTTCCAATGAGCTACGTTCATCAGTTGTTCAAGTTTTACCAACACTTTCTTTTGGATATTCTTGGGGTAGCACTGCTTTTGTTTTAGGAACTGGAACAACAGGGCAAGCCACTGCATCAATTTTTAATACATCAAAAATTGATATGAACAAATTATTAGAGTCCTCTGTTTTCATGACTGAGACAGCCACAGCACCTGTTGGAATATTTTTTGGAATCGCACAAAAATTTGGAGATAAAGTTTCTGTATCTATTGGTGGAAGGTATACAAAATTTTATCAGATTTTTTATGCTCAACAAGGAACTATGACAAAAGGGATAGAAAATTATCTTACTGATTTTTTAAGTGAATATGGATGTAATGTTCCTGATGGTTATGATTTTAAATCTGGAGCTCCTCTTACTGGCTGCGATATGAGTGGTATAAAAATTCCAGCTGGTGGGTTAAAACTTCCAAGTGGTGTAGAAATTCTTGCTGATGGGAGTGGAATAAGAATTCCTGATCCATCAAAACTTCCAAGTGACATAAAATTACCTGAAGGAATAACTTTACCAGCAGATGGTATATTAACTTTTCCTGGGGGAATAAGGCTTCCATCAAATGTTCTTGATTATATTAATTCTCCAACAAGTGGATTTGCAACAGATGTTCCATCTTCAAACCCAAAAGCTGAAGACGTAATATTAAACGGTGGTGCAATAATAACTTCTGATGGATTTGCACCAGAAATTGGAGTTTATTATAAACCAATCCCTGGATTAGACATAAGTGCAAAATATCTTTGGTCGACAAAGCTTGAGCGAACTGTTGAAATAAAAGAAGGAAAAAAATCTGACTTGGAAAATTCAAATGTGTCTGAATATTTTGTCACTGCTAGAAAAGATTATCCTGCTGTTCTCTCAACAGGTGCTGCTTATGATTTAACTGAAAGAGATAAATTTTTAGTCGGTTTTAATTATATATTTGAGAGTCAAGCTACAACAGATCCAATTTATGGAAAATATGGAGACACTCAAGAAATTATGATTGGTTACGAGCGAAATTTTAATAAAAAATTCTACATAGATTTAGGTTACACGCATGTTGAAAAATCTGGAAATAATAAATACCCAGTAACTGTATTTGAACTTGATTCAAATAGTTATGGACTTGGATTATCTTATCGGACAGATAAAGATGCTAAGATTACTTTGGCGGGTTCATTTGTAGATTACATTTCTAAAACATCTACAGACGAAGTTTTTAAAGATTATAACGCTAAGCGTAGAGAAGTTTTAGTTGGGCTTAGCATCACAAAAAAATTCAACTAAAATAAATAATAATTAAAAAATATTTAATAAAAATTTTATGAAACTTTTAAGCAAAACAAAAGCCCTCTAATATTTTAGAGGGCTTTCTTTATTAAAATCTAAATCCAAATTTTCCTGAAGCAAATGTATCATTGCCATTTTCAAAAGTTTTCCCACATTCAAGAGACAAACTAATTCTTCTTGTATGAAGTGCTGCCCCCAAAATAAGTGTCACACTTGACCCAACTGTATCAGCAGTTTCCATATCGTAAGTTCCCTCAAATCCAGAGAGACTTGCTTTTTGTGTTTCCTTCATAGTTCCAAGTGCATACGAATATTCTGCATCTCCATATAAATCAAACATGTTACCTCTAAGACCAAATCTCGCTCCTAGTCTTGGTTCAAATAAAGTATATCCCGCTTTACTCATTTTTATATTTAAGGAATCTGCTCCCGTCTCCTCAAAACTTCCGTGTCCTGCATAACTTATATCCATACTTGCCCTTGGAGCAACATATACCCTTGACCCAAAATTTCTCATAACATTTCCAGTCACATTCACAAGATAAGAACCAAATTCACTGGTTGCAGTTCTTGTAAACGCTGGCAGATTTCTTTGGAAAGTATTCATATTATAGTCACCGTTTAATCCAAACACAAATCTATACTCATCTTCATAAAAAAATGTATAAACTCCAATGTGCCCAGACTGTACACTTGATTTCCCATCAATCTTGTAATCCATCTGAGAATATTGATACCCTAGTGTACCTTGAATGTCATCGTCTATCTCAAATGTACCAACAAAACCAGATGCTAGATGATTATAACCTGGTACAGAATTGCTCAAGTCTATATTATTTGTGTTTACAAAAAATGAAAAATTTGTTTCATCTCCGCTTCCCGCCAAGGATATTTCTTCTGTCTTAAAGTTCTCGTTAATGTCTTTTGATTGTCTAGGAA
>JBOFDW010000193.1:0-6399 GCA_051647385.1 Fusobacteriaceae bacterium | reverse complement strand
CCATAATTATTTGATTTTAAAATTCAGAGATGCAAAATCTGTCAGAATTTTTGCTATAAAAAAAGAGGCAAAGCCTCCTGTTCTTATTTTGAAACTTTTTGATATCTCTTGTTAAATTTATCAACTCTTCCATCGGCAGAATTAAATCTTGCCTTACCTGTATAAAACGGATGACAATTTGAACATACCCCTATCTTAAGCTCATTTCCCTTACTGTATGTTGATCTTGTTTCGTACTTTACTCCACAAGTGCATTCAACAGTTATTACATCGTATTTAGGATGAATATCTTTTTTCATCGGGTCACACCTACCTTTTTTCACAACTTTATTTACTCGAAATATTATATCATGTAAAATATTTTTGTGCAAGAAGTTTTGAAATTAATTATCGTTAGTTGGATAAATGTTTGAGAGAAAGTTGTTCGAGAAAAAATTTAAGTCACAAACGCAAGAGAAAATAAAATTTTCTTGTTACAAAAAATATAGAAGAAGAATTAAATATTTCGATGTTTTTGGAGACCAACATTCTTCATGGCAAAGAGGTAGCAACGAAAATTCTAATTAAATTCTAAGAGAATTTTTTCTGGAGAAAACCGATTTATCAAAAGTAACCAACAAAAATATTTTGGATTTTATGAAATTAACAAATTTCAGCTCATGAAAATGTCTTTAGTGGAATTTTGTTTCATATGAATTTTTGCACGAAAATTAAATGTGTTATATTTGACTTGACAATCAACAAAATAAAAAATCTGAAGGTTTTTTTATTTTGTTCAGTAAAAATTTTTATTATTTGTAATATTAAAAAAATGTGATAGAATTCTTAATGGGTGAAAAGTATGAAAAATATTAAAACTACTTTTGATGAAAATTTTTCTTTGATGAAATTTAATTCTGTACTGATAAAAAAAATTATAAAAATTTTGGGAGTCGTTCGCGAAAAACATTCTCTTTATTTTTATTTTGTTGGTGGAATCACGAGGGATGCAATTTTAAAACGTGACACGACAGATATAGATTTGTCGGTAAATATTATCACACAAGAATTTTTGGATGAACTTGAAAATATTTTTGGCGAAAAGTTTGTGTTTCATGAAAATTTTAAAACTGCAAATTTAGAATTTCAAAATCTGGCTAGCATTAATATTGCAACTTTTAGAAAAGAGAGCTACGAAAATTTTGGTGTACTTCCAAAAGTTGAAACTTGTCCTGAAAATTCTACCCAAGATATTATTGATAATTTTATTGAAGCTGATATTTTGCGTAGGGATTTTTCTGTGAATACTTTTGCCTTTGGAAAAAATAAAAATTTGATTTATTATTTTTCTGCTAAAAAAGATTTGGCTAAAAGAAAAATAAGAATTTTGCATAATAAAAGTTTTCTTGATGACCCAACGAGAATTTTGCGAGGGATAAAATTTGCTTTACGTTTGAATTTTGATTTTGAAAAAAATACTGAAAAATTTTTGTTGGAGGCTTTGGAAGAAGAGCCAAATATTTTTGGGCTAATTTCTGAGGAAAGATTTTCAAATGAATTTGATTCGCTTTATCGAGAAAAAAATTTCTATAAACTTTTTTTTGATAAAAAATATAAATATATTTTGGAGAAATTATTTGGCTTTAAAACTTTGAGGCGAGATTTTTTTATAGAGAATTTTTTTGAGAAAGAAGAAAAATATAAAAACTCAAAAAAGAAAATATTAAAAAATAAAAAAGAAAATATTAAAAATAGAAATTTAAAAGAAAAAATATTTATTTATTTAATGCAAAATAATTATTTGGAAAATTATTCAGAGCAAAATATTTCTCAGAATTATTTTTATAATAAATTTTTAAATTTAAAAAAAGAAAATATAAAAAACTTAGAAGAAATTTTTTTATTTTTATCACGAGCAGAAAAAAATTCTGAAATATATTTTATTTTAGAAAAAATGTCTGATGAAAAAATTCTGCTATTAAAATATTTTGCAAAAAAATCTGTGAATATTTCTGTCACACAAAAAATCTTCAAATTTGAAAGAAAACTAAAAAAAATAATACAAAAAATTTCTGGTAAAGATTTAATTGATAATAATTTTACTCCAAGCGAAAATTTTAAAATCTTGTTACAAAAAAGTTTTGAACTACAACTTGATAACCCAAAATTTTCTAAAAAAGAAATTTTAAATATTTTATTAAGTCTTTAATTTATATATTTTTATTAAAAATATTTTACTTAAAAAATTCAAGAAAAATTCGATAAAAATAATTCGTAAAAATATTAAAAAAATCTTTTTCAAATATTTTAAATATTTATTTTTCAAGATATATATTTTGTGATAGAATGTTAAAAGGGAAAAAATAAAATGGAGGACTGGAATGCACATCACTCTATACCGAAAATATAGGTCGCAAGATTTTGAAGAAGTTGCAGGACAAACGGAAATAATTAAGACGATAAAAAGTTCGCTTAAAAATGATAAGATGGCTCACGCATATCTTTTCACTGGACCTCGTGGAGTTGGAAAAACAACCGTGGCTCGACTTATTGCAAAAGGTGTGAACTGTCTCACAAATGGAATGACCGATTCGCCGTGCAATGCTTGTGAAAATTGTAAAGCGATTACAGACGGAAATTTTATGGATATGTTTGAAATTGATGCCGCATCAAATCGTGGAATAGATGAAATTCGTGAGCTCAAAGAAAAAATAAATTACAAACCTTCCAAGGGTCGAAAGAAAATTTATATAATCGACGAGGTTCACATGATGACGAAGGAAGCTTTTAACGCTTTGCTAAAAACTTTGGAAGAACCGCCCGAGCATGTACTTTTTATTTTGGCAACAACAGAGGCTGATAAAATTTTGCCAACAATTGTTTCGAGATGTCAAAGATTTGATTTTAAATTTATGGCTTTTGACGAAATGTCTGCAAGATTAAAATTTATTGCTGAAAAAGAAAATATAAAAATAGATGACGAGGCTCTTGAACTTATTTACGAAACTTCTGGTGGAAGTATGCGAGACGCAATTTCTATTTTGGAAAGAGTTTATATAAATTTTATTGACGAAACAATTACTCGGGACAAGATAGAAAAAATTCTTGGAATTACTCCAATCAAAAAACTTTCAGGATTTTTGGAAGAAATAAAAGCGAATAATAAACCTAATTGCATAAAAGAACTTGAGAAACTTTGGAGCGAGTCATACGATGTTGAAATGTTTTTTAAAGATATGGCTAAACTTTCAAAAAATCTCATGGAAAAAGGTGAACTTTCAATTGATCTTGGACTTAGAATTATTGGAGCAATTTTCGATTCACTTGCAAAATTTAAATTTGAAGAAGATAAAAGATTAGTAGGATATATTATTATAGATGAGCTTATGTCTCTAAATATTCAAGTTATAAAACATGAGGAGCCTGCACAAACAAAATCTCAAGAAAAATCTGTTGACTCAAATTCAAAAATTTCTGGTTCTGAAAAAAAATCAGAAGAAATTATTGCTGTATCTTTTGAAACAGTAAATAAATTATGGGAGTCAATTTTAAAAGAAGTTAAGAAAGAAAAAATTACGCTGTTTTCATTTTTGATGGCTGGTAAACCTTATAAAACCGAAGGCAATATAATATTTATAAGATTTGAAAGTGACCAAAGTTTTTGCGAAAGTCACGTGAACAAACTTGCCAACAGAGAAACTCTTGAAAAAATTATGGAGTCTGTGATTGGCGTGAAAGTTATTGTAAAAACAGAAGTTGTAAAAGGAAAAAATTCAAAAACAAAATCTATTGAAAAGGAAGAAAATTTTGCTGATAAAATAGCAGATTTTTTTGGTGGAGAGATAATTGAAGAATAATAATTTTAATAATAATTTTAAAAAATTTCTGAACAAGGGAATAATTCCATACATAATAATTTGCATAACAAGCGTGCTATTATTTTTTATGGCTGTTAGTTTTCCACTTTTTGGAGCTGTACTTTTAATCTACAAAATAGAAAAAATTACCATATTAAGGCAACAGGAAATTTCTAATAAAATTTTAATAGAATTTTTAATAAATCTCGTGATTATTTTGTTAGTAGGATTTGCTCCATTTATGAGCCCAGAATTTTTAACTATTTATGCTGGATATCTTTTGCTTGAATATATGTTTTATTTATTCCAGAAAAAAATCAGGCTGGATATTTTTGACAGAATAGCTGTTAGCGGAGTCATTGGCGGAATATTTTTGGGCTTGGCTTATTATTTTGTTTTGAAATATAATAATATGAACTTTGATTCTATAAAACAAACTTACATAGAATTATTTTCTAAAAGTGGAATAAGTAGTGCTGAAATAACCAAAACTTTTGATACTATGCAAGAAAATATTTATGTTTTCATCGCTGGCTTTGCATATGTGATAAATTATTTTGTGTACTGGAAATTTTATAAAGCGTATTTTCTTTTTTGGAGAATTTCGTATTTATGGATTATAATTTACATAATACTTTTCGGTCTAAAATATTTTTATAAATATGATAATATTTATGTGCGAAATATTCTTGAGTTCATGAAATTGATTTATATTCCAGCTGGAATTAAATTCTTATATGTTAATATTTTTGTAAGATTTAATCACAAATTTATTGGAAGAATACTTTTGATTTTATTGCTAATTTATTTTCCACTTGGACTTTTTGTTTTTGGAGTTTATGATAGCTTGAGACACAGAAAAAGTGATAACGAAAATATCGGTTACTAGAGAAAAATATAGGAGGAATTTTATGTCTAAATTAGAAATTATTTTAACGGAAGATGTTGCGGGTCAAGGAAGAAAAGGCGAAATAGTTTCCGTATCAGAAGGCTACGCTAGAAATTTTATATTAAAAGCCAACAAGGGAATTATTGCAACTCCTGAAGAACTTAAAAAAATAGAAACTAGAAAAAAGAAAGAAGCTGAAAAAGCTGCTGAAGAAAAAATAAAAGCTCAAGAATTAAAAAAAGTTTTGGAAAGCAAAAGCATAAAAATTTCTGTTAAGGCTGGGGAAAATGGAAAACTTTATGGTGCGATTACAAATAAAGAATTAGCCGAAGATATCAAAAAAGATTTTGGACTTGATATAGATAAGAAAAAAATAGAGTGCAATATTCATTCGCTTGGTGAACACACGGCAATTATAAAACTTCACAGTGAAGTAAAAGCAGAAGTGAAAATTATAACAGAATCAAAATAAAAAGGGGAAAATTAAATTATGGATGAAATAAATAATAATTTGAGAAAAGTTCCCAGCAATATCGAAGCTGAAAAAGCTGTTCTTGGTGGAATATTTTTGAAGCCAGAATTATTTGCTGATGTTTATGAAAATTTAAAACCTGAAGATTTTTATAGAAATTCTTACCGAGTAATTTTCGAAAGCATGCTTTCACTTTATTCTGACAGTCAAACTATTGACCCACTTCTTGTTATTGAACTGCTCAGAAAAAATAGTAAATACGAAGAAGTTGGAGGAGATAAAACTCTTTACGAAATTATAGAAGATACTCCAACTTCTGCCAATGTTGTTTCTTATGCAAAAATAGTTCGAGAAAAATCTATCCTAAGAAAACTTACAGAAGTTGGTTCAAAGATTGTTGAGCTTGCTTCAGAAGGAACTGAAGATGTTCAGAAAATTTTGGATAAAGCTGAGGGATTAATATTTAAAATTTCTGAGACAAAAGAATCAAAAGATATTGTGGGAATAAAAGAAGCAATCGAAAATACTTTTGAAAGATTGCAAAGAGTTTACGAAAATAAAGGCGAGATTATCGGTATAACTTCTGGGTTTAAAAATTATGATAAAGTTACAAGTGGATTTCAAGCTTCAAATCTTGTAATTATTGCTGCTCGTCCTGCCATGGGAAAAACTGCTTTTGCTCTTAACGTTGCTCTTAACGCTGCGCTCAAAGCAAAAAAATCTATTTTAATTTTTTCTCTTGAGATGGGAAATATGGAATTACTTGACCGACTTTACGCCGTTGAATCTGGCGTTTCAATTTCGAAAATAAAAAACGGTTTCATGACTGACGCCGAATGGGGAAAACTTGGACTCGCTTCTGGAGTTCTTGCCAACGCAGAAATAAATATTGCTGACGTTCCAAATGTAAATGTTTTGGAAATTCGTGCGATTGCTCGTAGATTAAAAGCTGCAAATAAACTTGATATGGTTATAGTTGATTATTTACAACTTATCGGCGGAAATGGAAGAGCCGAAAGTCGGCAAAATGAAGTTTCAGAAATTTCTCGAGCTTTAAAAGGAATTGCTCGTGAACTTGATATTCCTGTAATTGCTCTTTCTCAACTTTCTCGTGCACCAGAATCTAGAGGTGCTCATGAAAAAAGACCTGTACTTTCAGATTTGAGAGAATCTGGAGCAATCGAACAAGATGCAGATATAGT
>JBOFDW010000192.1:0-2370 GCA_051647385.1 Fusobacteriaceae bacterium | reverse complement strand
GTGTCACAGCTACCGCAGCATTTTTTGGATTTCTACCAGTTGCAAAAGCATTTGGTTGTCTCTCCTCTATCATATAAACTTTTGGCATTGGAATATCTGCACTCATCGCAACTCTTTTAACAAGTGAATATAATTTTGTTCCTTCTTCAACAGGTTGAGCTTTGTACATTGCTAAAACTATTTTGTCGCTGAACCAATAAGAAATAAAGTTCATTAAAAAAGCAAATCCAAAAGCTATTTGCATTCCACTTCTTCCACCGACTGCATTTCCTATAAACATTAAAAGTAATGTCATCAATAACATTAGAAAAAAAGTTTTTAATCCATTCATAATTTTTTCACCTCTAATTTATTTTTTTATTTTTATTAAGTTATTTTAAACTTTTTCTATTTTTTGCTTTATTTTTTTTAAAAATTTTTTTTGTGTATCTCTAAAATTTATTATAATTTAATTTTTTTTATTTTTCAACTCTATAATATTTTTTGCTTTATTTTCTAACTTGACCGTCTCCTAAAACCAAATATTTGTAAGATGTAATTTCACTTAGACCCATTGGACCTCTTGCATGAAGTTTTTGTGTACTGATACCAATTTCAGAACCAAGTCCAAACTCTGCTCCGTCAGTAAATCTTGTTGAAGCATTCACATACACAGCAGCCGAGTCTATTTCATTTAAAAATTTTTCTGAATTAATTTTATTTTCTGTAATAATTGCATCAGAATGATGTGTAGAATATTTTTCTATGTGTATAATAGCTTCGTCAATATTTGATACTATTTTTATTGCAATAATAAAATCAAGGTATTCTTTATGCCAATCTTCTTCTGTGGCAATTTTGGAGTAATAAATGTTTTCACAGACAATTTTATCTCCACGAATTTCTACATGATTATTTTTTAAAGCCTCACAAATTTCTTTTAAAAAACTTGTTAAAAGTTTTTCATGAATCAATAGTTTTTCACAAGAATTACAGACGCTTGGTCTCTGAACTTTCGCGTTCAAAATAATTTCCAAAGCTTTTTTTGTGTCAGCAAATTCATCAACATAAATATGAACATTTCCAACACCAGTTTCTATTACTGGTATGGTGCTATTCTCTATTACAGAATTTATAAGTCCTGCTCCTCCTCGAGGAATCAAAACATCAACAAATTTATTTAATTTCATAAAATTTAAAGTTGTCTCTCTAGATGTATCTTCTATAATCTGAACTATATTTTTAGGTAAATTATTTTTCTCCAAAACATGTGCTATTATTTTTATTATAGAAACATTGCTATTCAAAGCTTCTTTTCCACCTTTTAAAATTAAGGCTGACCCAGCTTTAAAACATAAACCAAAAACATCAGATGTAACATTTGGGCGTGATTCATATATAACTCCAATAACTCCAATTGGTATTCTTTTTTTCAAAATTTTCAAACCGTTTGGCAAATTTTTTGAAGAAATTATTTCTCCAATCGGATCATCAAGACTTGCAACTTGCTTAAGTTCTTTCGACATTTGATAAATTCTTTTTGAATCAAGCTTTAATCTATCAACTAACTGTTCATGCATATTATTTTTTATTGCTTCTAAAATATCTTTTTTATTCTCTGCCAAAATAAATTCAGAATTTTTTTCTAATTCTTCTGCGCATTCTAATAGTATTTTATTTTTTTCGTCTGTTGATAATCTAGCAACAATTTTTGAAGCATCTTTTGCAGCGTTACCAATTTTATTTAGCACAGAACAACACCTCACTTTTATAAAATTTTAAAAATTTTTAGCAAAAATATTCCAACTGTAAACGAAAAAATAGATGTTAGTGTTGAAAATACTATCATATTTGCAGCAAGCTTACTATCACATTTCATAATATCCGTCATTACATAACTTGCAATTGCTGTTGGAACTGAATACATCACAAATAAAACTGCTATACTTTCTTTATCAAAATTAAAAAAAATTGCCAATAAAACAAAAATAACTGGTGATAAAATACATTTTATAAAAACTGCAGCCCATGCAATATTTTTTTGTAAAATGAATTTTTAAGATTTATTGTGTGCCCTATGCAAATAAGTGCAAGTTGTGAAACATAATCAATTGGTCTCCAAATAAAAACAGGCAAAGTTATTTTGAAAATTGCAAAAGGTAAACCCATTAATATAGAAATAATTAGCGGATTTTTTGATACACCTTTTATAATATTTTTTTTTTAATTAAAATATTTTAATTTTATTATTCTCAAATATTAATCTAGATTTTTTTTATATATTTTTCTACAAGACTATTTTTTAAAATCTCGTCTATTTTTATTCTCACTTCATTTGGCAAATAAGAATACGCATACGGAATTACTTTGTGAAATACTTCTACTGAAACA
>JBOFDW010000191.1:0-1828 GCA_051647385.1 Fusobacteriaceae bacterium | reverse complement strand
AAAAAATATTTAAAGTTTTTGTGTGTAGCCAAAACAAAATAATTAATGTATAATATCAGGTATGAATTTTTATGGAGGTCAAAATGATTTTAATTACTGGGGCAAAGGGTCAGCTTGGGCATGATTTTCAAAAACTTTTCGATGAGATTGGTGAGCTTTATGTTGCCACGGATTATCAAGAACTTGACGTAACAGATATAAATAAAGTTAGAGAATATATAAACGGACTTGAATGTAAAGTTGCTTGTGGAGAAAAAGTTAATTTAATAATTAATTGTGCGGCATATAATAATGTTGATAAAGCAGAAGAAGAAAAAGATTTCTGCTACAAACTAAACGCATATGCACCAAGAGATTTGGCGATTGTAGCAAAAGAAATTGGAGCAGAATATATAACTTATTCGACAGATTTTGTTTTTGACGGAGAAAAGAAAGATACTTATAATGAAGAAGATATTCCAAATCCTCTTTCGGTATATTCTTCTGCGAAATATGAAGGTGAAAAACTTGTTGCTTCGGTTTACGAAAAAAGTTTTGTGATAAGAACTTCTTGGGTATTTGGAATTGCAAACAATAATTTTAATAAGCAAGTTATCAATTGGAGCAAAAATAAAGATATCCTTGCAATTGTCGACGACCAAATTTCTTCTCCAACGTATTCAAAAGACTTGGCATATTTTTCTTGGAAGCTAATCAAGACAAAAAAATACGGATTATATCATATGTCCAACGGCGGGATTGCTTCAAAATTTGATCAAGCAAAATATGTGCTGGATAAAATTGGTTGGAAAGGTGAGATTAAAAGAGCTAAAAGTTCAGAGTTTAATTTGCCGGCAAAGAGAGCTGAATTTACAAAACTTAATTCTTCAAAACTTGAAAAAGTTGTTGGAGAAAAAATTCCAACTTGGCAAAGTGCGATAGATAGATTTTTAGAAGAATTAAATTTATAAAATTTTAAATTATAAATTTTCAAAAATAATAAAAATATTACGAGGAGCTCAAATTATGAAAGGAATAGTTTTGGCAGGAGGTTCAGGGACAAGACTTTATCCAGTAACAAAAGCGATATCAAAACAGATAACGCCAATTTATGATAAGCCTATGATTTATTATCCAATATCAGTTTTAATGTTGGCACAAATAAAAGAGGTTTTAATAATTTCAACGCCTTATGATATCGAAACTTTTAAAAAACTTTTGGGTGATGGATCAGATTTTGGAGTAAAGTTTAGCTATGCAATTCAAGATAAACCAGAAGGCTTGGCTCAAGCATTTCATATTGCCGATGATGTAGGATTTATAAAAAATGAACCGTGTGCTCTTGTTCTCGGAGATAATATTTTTTATGGACACGGTCTAACTGGAATGGTAAAAGACGCAGCGATGAGAAATATGGGAGCAACAATATTTGGTTATTATGTAAATAATCCCAAAGATTTTGGCGTGGTAGAATTTGATAAAAGTGGAAAGGCAATTTCATTGGAAGAAAAACCAAAAGAACCAAAATCAAATTATGCAATTCCTGGGCTTTATTTTTATGACAAAACAGTTGTGGAAAAATCAAGAAAAGTAAAACCTTCTGCAAGGGGTGAACTTGAGATAACAACATTAAATGAAATGTATTTGCATGATGGAACTTTGAATGTAATAAATCTTGGTCGTGGAATGGCGTGGCTTGATACTGGAACCCATGATGGACTTTTGGAAGCTTCAAATTTTGTAAGAACTATTCAGCACCGTCAAGGAGTCATGGTTTCTTGTCTTGAAGAAATTGCTTATAATAATTCTTGGATAAGCGACGAGAAACTTTTGAGTCTTGCAAAACCTC
>JBOFDW010000190.1:0-9126 GCA_051647385.1 Fusobacteriaceae bacterium | reverse complement strand
GTGCTCGTCGTCTTTTTGCTGATTTCATCTCTGGCAATTCGACGACTTACACAAGGTGCAGGTGTGAAACACCTGAAAGGGAGGACAGGAGGGAATCCCTCCTGAGAATATTTTAAAATGTGCGAGAACTATACTTTGACTTTTCCGCAAGTAAAAAAACTTCCAACAAAAAATCTGTCAGAAGTTTTTAGGTAGTCAGTAAATTGATTGAAAGTCAAGGCAACTTACTTGCATTAAAATATTTTAAGTGTTTTTCTTTATTTGTTCAACTTTACAAAGATATTTATAAATATCTTTTAACATATTAAAACCTGACAATAGTTCAGAAACAAGTTCTTCAGAAAATAGACGTTCAATATTTTCGCTGTTATGAACTAAATAAATATTTTTTCTTTCATACCAATCGCTGAGGTGTAGTAAATTTTTTGGAGTAATAGGTCTTTTATATTTTTCTCCTTCTATTTTGAATATATTGTTTTTTTGAAAAATTGAAATGGCGTGGGAAAATTCCTTGCTATCTTCATTAATCATAGACCTAAAAGTATTCATAGATTCAGTAGTTGCACTATAATACCCCATTCCATAACGATATGAAAGTTGAGAAATCTCAAAGAAAAAACTTGGAGCTTCTATCCAATCTTTTTTTGGTCTCTTAAAAGTCAACCACATTGTATTTCTATAAATGGACTTGTCTTTTGAAAATCGTGTATCTCTATAAATTCTAGAGATAGTTTTGTTTATGCTAGGAGTCACCTCGAAAGAAGAATCAATAAGAAGCATTTCTTTTCCCAAGTCTTCAACTAAGTTTTGAAAAGGATTCAAGAGAAGTTTAGTATAATTTTCTTTATTAGCTTCAAACCATTCCTTGCTATTATGACTTTTAATATTTTCTAAAAGTGCTAAAGAATCTTTTGAAAAGCCTTTAAATTTTTTGTTTTTATTATTCATTACACACCCGCTTTAATTATTTTTTGAAAATATTCATAATCTAAATATCAAAAACTGTATCACTAAAATTACTATAGAAACTAACTTTCTTTGTGGTAAATTTCAGTAGAGAATAATCTGGATCAGTAAAACCTTGCGGATAATACATTTCAAATCCATTAACCCAAAATTTCTTTTTTGTCTCTAATTCTTCAATAATCTCAATATCTCCGCTGAGCATAAGTCCTTCAAAAATATTTGAATCAAAAAAATAAACTCCACTTCTTTTTTCATTACTAATTCTCTTCATTTTTCTTGAAGAAGTATTAGTGCTAAACCAAATTGTTTTTAACCCATCACTTCCTACCATTAGCATTGCTTTCATTATTGGATAACCATCATCACCTAATGTTGCTAAAACCGAAGACTTAGAGTTTTCAATGATCTTTCTACCTTTTTCCTCAATTTTTTTTAAATCTTGTTGTAAAATATCGCCCATAAAACAAAACCTCCTCACAAAATTTTTTAATATATTTTATTATACACTGAAAGTTTAACTATTGTAAACAACAAAAACCTGTGAAAAGTTTTATAGAAATTAAAAAGAGGTCTTCAGACCTCTTTAAATTTTGACATAAATTTATTAGGCCTAAAGCCTACCCTTAATCTTAAACTTTTTAAATTTATCAAAAGGAAAATACGATTCTTTAGCCTTCCTTAATCCTTCTATACCAGCATCATCTTCTCTATTCACAAATTTAAAACTCAGTCCATTTTTTTCTAGGAATATTGAGTTGATTGCCTGATAACTTCCGTTACAATCCTCATCAGCTTTTTCCGTGTGCAACAAAAGTATCTCATCAGTGAGCTTTTCTCCCAACGTATACGCAACTATTTCCCCGTTAATTTTTAGCATACCACCAATTAAATCTAGCTCAGCAAAGTTATCAAAAATATTTACCAGCCCAAAATATTCTGACTTAAGGCTTGGGTTGCTCTGACATTCCTTTGACAAACACCATTTGTCTTGATACTTTTTTATCTCCCCGATATTTTCACTGGAAATATTTTCAAACACAAAATCATTTTTCATAAACTGATTGATCTTGTTTTTTTTCTTGCTATATTTTCTGCCTTTTAAGTATGCCAAATCTTCCACTTGATAAATATAATCAGCGGTGTCAACCATTTCTTCAAAAATAAATTCGCCCTCAAGAGCAGTTTTTATATCTTCTGGGATTAAATGTATCTCATGCCCCTCGTCTACCAGATTATTTATTCCCTGCTTAATTTTCTCAAGGCTAAAATCTTTGGCAACTGGCATGACATAGAAATCTTTTTCTTTCTCGCCCAATTTATTTTTGTCATCTTCTGAGAAAACTTCTTTCAAATATAATATCTCTTCTTCTTCGGAGTACTTTATATTTCCGCTTGCTCCCCAAATTATCAAATTTATAAAGCTGTAATTGCAAATTTTAAATTTGCCCTTCGTGTAACTTTCAATAACATTTTTGGAACTGATATCAACAGTATTCCAATTTTTCATAAGAAAATTCCTCTCTTTCTATTGTTCGTGCATAACTTCTTGCACAGTTCTAAGCCTCTGATAAAAAAATCGTATGTACTCATATTCAAAGGGAGTACCCATTCCATAATAACTAAACGCAATTCTCTTTCGGAGGTCAACTCCATAAAGTGCTGCAAACCAAAGTCTCTCATATTTATTTATAAAACCACCGAGATAGAGTGGGTTCGTCGTTGCAATTACAATCGCGTCAACTGCAAGACCAGGTGCGTCTCTCAAGAATGACGGTCCAAATATTGGCAAGATTAGAAACGGACCTTTTGGTACGCCGTAGTGTTGCAAAGTCAGACCAAAATCTTCGTAGTCCTTTGGCATTCCAAGTCTTGAAGCAACATCGAAAAGACCAAAAATTCCTATAACTGTATTTATTGAAAATCTTGCCACAGCCCGCATAAATTTTCTTCCCTTTGTCTGAAGAATCGAGTTGCCCATAACAGGTATCATTCTTGAATTGTCGTAAAAGTTTGACACGCCATCTTCCATAAAATTCGGCAAAATAAATTTGTACGCATTTACTATTGGCATGATAACGTATGTCTCAGAATAATAATTGAAAAAATACATCCGTCTATTGAACCCCTCAAAGGGATCGTACACATAAAAATAATCCGCAGCTTGATACTCGCCCATGGGAATATCTGTCGATGTAATTTCATCGGTAGAATTTACGTACACACTATTTGGCATGAGACTAACTTTAACATCAGGATTTTTGACTGAAATATTTCCATAATTATTACTTGCGTTATCGCTAGAAACATTACTAGAAATATTACTTGAATTATTATTATCTTGTGAAATTTTATTTTCTTCTTTATTTTGATTTTGATTCTTATCTTCTTCTTCACCTAGCAAAATATTTTGTCCACCAATAAAAATCATGAGCAAGATAAATATTTTAGCTAAAAACTTTCGCCTAATTTCCATTTGTCAGCACCCCGCTTGACAAAAAATGCAGCATATTTTTTACGTTTGGAGTGTAATACATATTTCCGCAATGTCCGCCATAAGGATATAAAATCATTCTTCTGCCAAAAGTTTTTTGTAAAAAAATAATTTCGTTCTTGTCCAAAATAAGTTCATCAGCATTTGTAACGACTGCTATTTTATTGCTGGATTTCAAATAATTTTCTATTGAATTTAATTTGACACCTGCATAAATTTCTTTCTCTGTTAAATTTTTTTCTTTGTAGTATGGCAAAAATTCTTTATCAAGATAATCTTTGAAGCTGGCAAAATTTAAACGCTCAAAATATTTGAATAGAGAATCAAATTTCTCAACTGGTTCTTTCACGTAGACTTTCCGATTATTTAATAAATCTACTAAATAATTTAGATCTATTGAAATAAGTCTGAACACAAGACCTACAAGTATTTCCATTTCTTTCTGTGGCATCTCACCTGTTGAAAAAAGTTTGAAGATAGTTTCTTCTGACAGTGCAACTTGCGTTCCTCGAAGTTTTGGTGTAATCTCATTTATAACTTTATCAATAAGTTTACCAATATCTTCTTTCCTAACATTTTTGTCCAGCATGACATCGAACCTCAAAGATGAACTCACCAAATCAACAGCAGGATTTATCATGAAAACTCTCTTGAAGTCAAACTTTTTTTCTGTCTCGTCTATGTAACTTACATACGCAGCCTGAGTTGCCCCCAAAGAATATCCAACCAAATAAAAATCTGAAACTTTTATTTTGCCTTTAACCCTTTCGTAAGCTGCTTGCATAATTTTATAAATGTCTTTAGAATCTTGGGGAAGATATCCGGGCGTTCTTGTTTCTGAGGCGTTCAATATAAAATTTGTACTAAGAGACGACGAAATGGATATCACATGATACCCTGCGTCATAAAATATTCTTTGAAACATTTTCATCTTGGCAGAATTATGAGTAGACCCAGAGCCAGCTATTAAAAAAATTAGCGGTGCTTCTTTCTTTTGCTTCACAAGGGAAAAATTAAAATCCTCTTGGTACCATAAACTTTCTGGAAAAATAAAATTAGGCTTAATTTCAAGCTCATATTCACCAACAGAAATTCTGTCATACTGCGAAACATTTTCCATCATGAGAGTTGAGCTACCAACAATTGTTGCAACAAGAGAATCTTTGTACGGAAAATCATAATTTTCTATTGCAAATATATTGGAGACCACAACAAAAAATAGTAAAATTATTTTTTTCATAACTAAAATTCTCTCCTTAACTTTTCCATCAAATCTTTACTCGTAATTTTTTTTATGTAAAATTATATTCTCTTAAAATTTATAACTTGAAAATATTTGCCAAATATTTTGCGACCCCATCATCATCGTTTGTAAGAGTTACATCAAGATACGAAAGTTCTTGCTTCAAATTATCCATGGCATTTCCCATTAAGACACCCTTACCAAGTCCCCGAAGCATTTCAAAATCATTGAAAGAATCTCCAAAGGCAATAACTTCATCTGGATTTATTCCATGTAGCTCCAAAACTTTTAGCACTCCAGAAAGTTTTGAGCAACCTTTGGCAGAAATTTCTATCGAGGATAAAACTCGAACTATCTCAATCATGTCTCCAAAATTTTCCAGCAAGTTTTGCTCTATCTCAAAAATCTTTTGTAGATTGTCAAGTGAGGCACAGCTCACAGTGGTAACATTTTTATTTTTGAACTCACTGGCACTCAACATTTGCTTGTGATCTTTTCTTCTCCACTCAGGTGAAACATTTTTTGCATACCATAAGTCATCAGCAATTACACTGAGGGCAACGTCGTCTCCAACATCATAGTTTACCAAATATTCAACAACTGAATAATCTAAAAAATCCGCATGCAAAATTTGGTCATGAGTATCACCATAAACTTTGCTCCCGTTACCAGTTACTACTGGAGTGTTTAGCCCAATATCTTTTCTCGCTTCTTCAGCCCCTTGAACATTACGACCAGTTGCAATAAAAACTTTTATACCTTTTTCGTAGTGTAATGTTTGCAAGATTTTTCTTGTGTACTCGCTCAAAAGACCTTTAGAATCATAGACAGTTCCATCCAAATCAATTACAACAGCTTTAAATTTCATTTTTTGATTGCCTCTTTTATTTTTGTGACAAATTCAGCGTTTGTTTTTTGCAAAGTTTCATAGTCGCCGATAATTTCAATGGTATTTATAATATCTCCTTGAGCGATTGAGTCTACTATTTTTTGGTCAGCCTCAGATATAATTTCACCAAAAATTGTGTGCTTACCATTAAGCCAAGTTGTTGGCACATGAGTTATAAAAAATTGTGATCCGTTGGTTTGAGGTCCAGAATTTGCCATGGCAAGTATTCCAGCTTTCTCAAATTTATATTTTGGAGTACACTCGTCCTTAAACTTATAACCAGGTCCTCCTGCTCCAGTCCCAGTTGGGTCTCCGCCTTGAACCATAAAATCTTCAATGACTCTGTGGAATTTTATCCCGTCATAAAATCCTTCTTTGGCAAGTGTCACCATGTTAACAACTGTCATTGGTGCTTCCTCATGGAAAAATTTGATATTAATTTCTCCCTTTGATGTTTTAATAATCGCTCCTAAATCTTTCATAAATTCTACTCCTTATATTTTTAAAATTTTTTCTTAATTTTTTATCTTAAATATTTTCGCTTAAATATTTTCGCTTAAATATTTTTCTCCTAAATTTTTTCTTGATTTTTATCTTGTAAAATATTTTATCTCGTAATTTTATCTCTCACCGTGATACTGATAAAAGTAACATTTTATTCCACCGTTATAAAGTTTTCTGTTTTTTGTCGCCTTCTTACCAAAGCACCCTTCAAAGTTTCCGTGAGAAGTTATAATATAAAATGACCACTTGGAAAATCTCATCTTATAAATATCTCCTAGCAAAGTGTAAAGCCTCTCGGATTCTTTTACCTCAAACATTCTTTCACCATAAGGTGGATTTGAAATCAAAGCTCCCTTCTCATTTGGAGCTTCAAGCTCCACAAGATTTTTCACTTCAAAATGTATATCGTCTTCCACACCAGCTATCTTTGCATTCTTTTTTGCTATCTCGATAGACTCTTCATCTATATCCGAGGCATAAATTTTTACCACTTTATCATAAGACTCTTTTGACATTGCATCATCACGCAAGTCTACCCAAACTTTTTCTGGAATAATTTTCCAATTTTCAGACGCAAATTTTCTGCTCACACCTGGGGCTATTTTTCTTGCAATCATTGCAGCCTCGATGGGAATAGTTCCTGTTCCACACATTGGGTCTATGAGAGGAAGTTCTCCTCCTCTCCAATTTGCAAGGTAGACCATTGCAGCAGCCAAAGTTTCTTTGATCGGGGCTTCTCCGTGCAAATATCTGTACCCTCTTTTGTGCAAAGGTTCTCCGCTTGTATCTATGCTCACAATAAAATTATCTTTTTGTGCTTGAATTTTTATCGCATACATCGCACCTTTTTCCGAGAAAATAATATTTCCGCTATATGACTCTTTTAATTTTTCTACGATTGATTTTTTAGCAATTTTTTGTATGTCAGATTTTGAAATGAGTTGTGAGTCAATACTACTGACCCAACTTATTGGAAATGCTCCGTCTTCTGGAATAATATCAGCCCAATCTATTTTGTTTATCTGCTGGAATAATTCCTCAAAACTTGTCGCAACAAATTCACCCATTTTCAAATAGACTCTGTCTGCACATCTTAGATGAATATTTGCCTTTGCAATATCAGAATAATCACCATCAAATTCTATCCGCCCATTATGAGCCTCAATATTTTCAAACCCTAAACTTTTGCACTCATCTTTTACGATGCCTTCAATTCCCATGCTACTTGAAGCAATCAATGTGATTCTTTTCATTTTACGCAACTCCTAAAATTTAATAGTGCACCCATAACCACATTGTATAAGCATCTCTTATCATATCTATAAACTGATAGACCAGAAAAATTATACACAGCCAAAGAATTATTTTCGCCAATAAAATTCTCTTCTCACGATATTTATTAAAATTTATTTCATCATACTGACTTTTTGTGCTCCTCAAAACTAAGAGCGAATAAAAAACAATACAAGTTAAAGATACCAGCAAACTTATCACAAAAAGTTCTGGCTTATGATAAGTTTTACCTAAAGATATTACGCACAGAATTATTAATAACCAAAGAATTATTTTTTGTCCAAAATTTTTATTGTCTTGATAATAATTCAAGTTTTCTTTTTTATACTTAAACTCTGCACTCCCAAACGCTATTACAGAATAAAAAATAATCGTGATAAAAGGGATAAGCAAACCTATGGAAAAAAGTTTTGACTTACCAAAGTTTTTTGCTATGGCAACCACGCACAAAATTATTATCACTATATTTACTAAGGGAATAAATAATAGAAAAAAGTAATATGGTTCTTTTCTCGCAATTTTTGCGACAATGACATAGCCGTTATAAAATGGTACTAGGAATTTCCACCCAGCAATTCCAGCTTTTGAAAAACATATCCAAGCAATTACAGGTATATATATTATAAGAAATTCATACCAGATAAAAATAATTCCTCTCTCAAATATACTCATAAAATTCATCATAATATATAATAAAACTCTCCTTTACAAATTTAGAATAATTTTTTTGCTCTAATTATTTTTGTTCTCACTAATATTATATCACAAAATTTTTTTTAATTTCTTTTTTATAAATTTTAGGTACATAAAATATTGAGCTAAAAATTCTAAACGAAAAAAATTCTAAACTTTATTCCTTTACTTTCAAAATAAATTGTGCTAATATTATGTCAGATAGTTTTAATTGAAAACATATTTTAATTTTGATTTAAGGGGTGATTGTATGGCAACAACTTATCGAGGAAAAGTTTTAAGAATTAATTTATCCACTGGAAATATCTCAACAGAAAAATTAGATATCTCTTGTGCAAAAAAATTTATAGGTGGTAGAGGTCTTGGCACGAAAATGCTCATGGACGAAATTGATCCTAAAATTGACGCTCTATCTGAAGACAACAAATTATTTTTCGTAACAGGTCCTGCAACAGGGACAAAAATTTCCACTGGTGGAAGATTTATGGTTGTTACAAAATCTCCTCTTAATGGACTTGTTGCTTGCTCAAATTCTGGTGGCGTTTGGGGAGCCAAATTAAAATATGCAGGTTATGACGTTATGATTATAGAAGGAAAATCTGCCACACCAAAATATATAAACATAGAAGATGATAAAGTAGAAATTTGTGACGCAAAAAGTATTTGGGGTATGGACACTTCTAAAGTAGAAAAAAGTTTGAAGGAAAAACATAAAGATGGTTCTGTGCTAAACATTGGACCAGCAGGAGAAAGTTTATCTTTGATGTCGGCAATAATGAATGACACCGACAGAGCAGCTGGACGTTCTGGTGTTGGTGCAGTTATGGGTTCAAAAAATTTGAAAGCAATAGTTGTAACCACAAAAGAACAAAATATTGATGCTCCAAATGTTGAAGCTTATAAACAGCTCAGTGCAGTTTTGGCTAAGAGATTAAAAGAGAACGGAGTAACTGGTACTGGTCTTCCAACTTACGGAACAGCTGTGCTTGTGAATATTTTAAATAGTCTTGGTTCATATCCAACTAGGAACTGGCAAAGTTCTTCATT
>JBOFDW010000189.1:0-8410 GCA_051647385.1 Fusobacteriaceae bacterium | reverse complement strand
ATAGATGGATTTTATAATAGAAAAAGATTGCATAGTTCTTTAGGTTCTATTTCACCTGAAGAATTTGAGCAAAATTAAAAAATTAAAAACAAAAAACTGAAAGATAAAGTTTGTAACTTTTATTGACATAAGACCATTTTTCTTCAACAATAATTTCAGGATTAAAATAGCATGCAACAAAAAAAACATTCTAAGAAATCAATCTTAGAATGTTTTTAAATTTTAAAAATTTAGAAGAAGTAAAAAAAGCAATAATAATGCCACTTCCAAATACGCAAACCTAAAGATGGTGCGAGAGTTCGGACTAAAGTTACCACACCTTTTTGTTATCTAGTTGAATTTCTTCGGATGTTCTATTTTTCAAACTCTACTTCAAATTGATATATCTATCTCATAGTCAACATATCTTCTTTTTTCACAGAAATGCTTTTCGTATTGCTGACTTTCCAAACAATCTTATTAATTTCTGACTCTGCTACATCAGCTATATTTTTAGTATTTTTAGATATTTTGTCTTGACCTAAATTTGCAGTCTTATCTTTAGCAGTAGATACAATATTTTTTGCTTTATCAGTACCTTTTTTAATTTTGTTATCAGCTTGCCCAATTAGTTTTTCTTTTGCTTCAGTCCCTTTTTGTACAACTAACTCTGGAGCTGCTTTTACTTTGTTTGTCGCATTATCAATTTCTTTATTTGCTGTATCAATTATCTTGTTCCCTGCATTTTTTCCTTTTTCAACTGCATTGTTTACAGTCTCTTTCGCTTCGTCAACTTTTCCGTTAATTTTTTCTATTTCTTCTTTAGCTTTTCCTCCAATTGCTTTACCTGCCTGATTCGCAAGAACTTTAGTATTCTTTAAAATTTCAGTCGTTGAACCTCCATTTGCTAATTTTCCTGCTGTTCCATACAATTCTTTTCCTGTTTGGAGTGCATTATCAGCTGTCTTTAATCCGTTATCAATTTGATTTTCAATTTTGTCAGCTTTATTGCTAATTTTTGTTATTTGTTCTTCGGCTTTTCCTCCAATTGCTTTACCTGCCTGATTCGCAAGAACTTTAGTATTCTTTAAAATTTCAGTCGTTGAACCTCCATTTGCTAATTTTCCTGCTGTACCATACAATTCTTTTCCTGATTCTACTATTTTATCTCCTGCATCTACTGCTGCATTTGCAACTTTTGCTCCAGTCCCAACTTTTCCAGCAATATCACTTGCTTGACCAAGTTTATCTCCTGCTTTGGCTGTATATTTACCAAGCGATGGATCTAATGCTCCTAGTTCTCCAACTGCAGAATTTAATTCTCCAAGTCCTTCTTTTGCACTATCAGCTATGTTACCAATTGTTGATAGAGATCCTTTCATTGAACCAAATCCACCGTTTGCCGCATCAGACACACCGTTTCCAAGTTTTTTTCCTGATTCTACTATTTTATCTCCTGCATCTACTGCTGCATTTGCAACTTTTGCTCCAGTCCCAACTTTTCCTGCAATATCAGTTGCTTTCCCAAGCTTATTTCCTACCTTATCCGTATATTTTGATAGTGACGGGTCAATAGCTCCTAACTCCCCAACAGATTTATTTAAGTCTGTTAGTCCTTCTTTTGCACTGTTGGCTACATTACCTACTGTGTCTATAGAACCTTTTATTGAATTAAATCCTCCGCCTGCGGCATTAGAAACATTGTTCCCTAATTTTTTTCCTGACTCTACTATCTTTCCTCCTGCATCTATTGCTACATTGGTTGCTTTTGCTCCAGCTCCAACTTGTCCTGCAACTTTCGTCGCCTTATCAAGTTCATTCCCTACTTTATCAGTATATTTCGCTAGAGATGAATCAACTTCTCCTAATTTACCAACAGATTTATTTAATTCAGTTAGTCCTTCTTTTGCTGTATTTGCTACTTTGCCAACTGTTGAAATTGATCCTTGAATTGAATTAAAACCTCCACCTGCAGCATCAGCTACATTATTACCTAGATTTTTTCCAGCATCAACCATACCGTTTACAGCACTGGCTCCAGCTCCAACCTGTCCTGCAACAACAGAGGCTTTTCCTACTTTATCACTTAATTTCGCCAAATTTGGATCAAGTTCACCAGCAAGTGCTAGACCTTCTGAAGTACTTTTTAACGCAGCAGAACTGTCACTTGCAACTTTTCCCACTGTATTAAGTGTTCCTCCTACAGAATTTACACTTTTAGAATCAAGGCTACCTACTGTATTGCCAAGTTTTTTACCCGTGGTCGCAATGTTGTTTGCAGCCTTTACGTAATCTCCTGAACTACGATCTACATCTTTAGTAATTTCTTGACTTTTACTCTCATCTCTATTTATTCCTGAATCTGTCTTTTTTCCACCAACAATAATCGTACCATTTCCTATAGTTGCACGCGTAGCTTGCTCTTTATCCTTAAAACCAAACTCACCACTTGCTGAAGATTTTTTCTTATCTGCATCTTCGCTACTATTATCACCAGTAGATGCTCCAAATGATACGGTTGTACTTTTGTCTTCATCTTTTAGATCTGAATATGTAAGAGACCCTGTATCTATTGTTGTATTAGCTCCACCAAGCACTGCTCCAACAATATTTGTATTTCCTTCTACTTTTATATTTGAGCTTGACCGCCCTGTTATACCACTTTGATCAGAAGTCCAAGCCTTTGATGACACTGTTGCACTTCCTGAAGCACTGGCTCCTGTTGATCCAACTGCTACTGTTAAAGTCCCACTTTTACCTTTCTCTTTATCTTGAACACTTTGAATATTAAGATTTTTTACATCAATGTCAGTTGTCTCTCCGCTCAAGTTTCCACCCTTGATATTGAGGTCATCCCCTTTTACTGCTAGCTTGTTTCCAGCACTAAAGGATGAGTTACTATTTGTTACACCTTCTTTTTCTTCCCCTGAAAGAGTCATCGCAGCTTTGAATTGCAATGTCGTTACATTAATTTCTCCTTCTATACTACCTGACACAGAACTACTTTTTGTTTTTGTTTCTGCAGACCTGATATTAATATCTCCTGCAGAGTCAAGTTCCATATCATTTATAGCAGTTACACTTGCACCAACAAAGTTCATGCCACCATTGTTAGTTTTTAACTTAATATTATTTCCACTAATGGAACTTCCAACTTCAGTGGATAATCCATTTTTATCTTTACTTGCCGCAAGTTTACCACTAATAGTTACACCTTCGGTAACATCTCCTTTTACTGCAATTTCTACACTAGCAGATTCTGATGTAGAAGTACGAGTTGCTTCCTTAGCCGAAACATTAAGCGAACCTGTATCTATTTCAATATCTTCTTTTACCATTACATTAGCTGACTCAAGAGTCGTTGCTCCTCCTGCTTTTATCTTTAAATTTCCATTACTTATAAGATTTGAACCTGAAACATTTGTTGATGCCTCAGTTTGTTTTTGTTTCTCATATTTTGCTTTTCCTTCTACACTAGAAAGTTTTACGTCTACACTTAATGTTATTTCTTCTGTTGATGTTGAAGAACGATCATTTTCAACAGCTGCCAAAATATTAACATCTCTTCCTGCTTCTAACTCTGTGTCTCCCATTGATATTATATTACTTCCTTGAACTGTAACATCGTTTTTTGCTTTTATTTTTAAATTACCACCAGAAAAAATAGTGCTTCCTTTACTTGTTTCATCATAATCTTCTTTCTTTTCTGTTTTGAATTTTTGTTCTACTTTTGCTCCGTCCAACCCAATACTTCCGCTAGTAGAAGTTGTTTTTGTTGTAGTTGCTGACCAGTCTTTTTCAACTGCATCCATAATTTTAACGTCATTTCCAGCCTCAAGTGATGTATCTCCTAATGCAATAATATCACTTCCTATTGCGGTAACATTATTTTTTGCCTTTATTGTTAGATTTCCACCTGAAGTTATTTTACTGCTTACATTTGTTTCGTCATAATTCTGAGAGACTGTTGTAGTTGTTTTTGTGCTTGCATTAAATCCTTTCTTCTTTTTTTCTGTTTTCTTTGATCCTGATTCAGTTGATACAGAATCCATTACAGATTCTATATTAACATCGTTCCCAGCAGATAACGCAATATCTCCACCTGATAAATTACTTCCTATTAGATTGATATCATTTTTTGCATCAATACTTACACTTCCACCTGATACATTACTTCCTATATTTTTAATCGCAGTTGTTTTTGTCCAATTTTTGTCATCTCCTGTTTCACTATGACTTTCTAGCTCAACATTTTTTATTATTACATTTGTTCCAGAAAGTGTGAGTGCCCCACTTGAAGATAAATTTGCTCCGATATTAGTTATATCATTTGCTGCAAACATACCTACTGTTCCTCCAGAAATACTCGCAAGATTTGTTATTCTATCAGAATAATTTCGTTCACTTCCAAATCGTCCCACCATAGATTCATTTGTGATACTTCCGTATGTTGATGTCAAACTTACTGCCCCAGCTCCAGTTATCGAAGCTCCTCTATTTATTATGTCATTAACTGAAACAATTTTAATAGTTCCGCCACTTATCCCAGCGTTACTATTACCTATAGATTGATTCAACAAGCTATCAACATTAATATTTACATTTCCTTTGGCAGATATATTTCCAGAATTTGATAAATTTTTACCAGATATATCAATATTTCCACCAGCTGTTATTATTCCACCACCACCAGTATTTGTCTTACTCATAGCTAATAAAGTTTCAGGGCAAAAGAAAACCTGAGGAACAAGAACTTTCGAACCATTGACTTCCTTTTCCACATACCAAACTATATCAGTTTTTAAATTCTTTATTTGCTCTGGATTTAAAGACACACCTATAGATAGATTAAGATTCGACATTTGTGCGAGAGCATTATCTTGCAACATCTTCATTTGCTCTGTCTCATTTGTTGCTCCAGCTAAATATCTTGTATTAGTCGAATTTAATATAGACTTATTTACAAACTCAGTCTCATAGTAAGGATCTCCAATAAGTTTTATTTCTTTGTCAGGATTAAAATTAATTCTTGAGAAGAAATAATTGGATCCATAATATTTGTCTGGATCTATAAAATCAACATTTGTTTCTATCATGTATGAAAATTTCGGTTTTTCACCGGTAAGATTGGGATTAATTGTGGGAGTCCCAGACATTATATAATCAACATTTGCCTGACCACTCAAATTGGACTGAGTGAACTTTGGATTAACCACAAACATTCCATTTGACCCAGCTGGTAAAGTTATTATTATGTTTGGGGTTGTTCCTGATCTTATTACATCATCAATTTTTGCTTGGGTTATATTAATTGTTTTCCCACTAAGGTCTCCAGCTTTAGCAATTCCTTCAGAAGAAGTTCCTCCTTCCCCAGAAGGTAGAAAACCGTTTGTAATATTCCCTGCTATTTTGGCAAGCAAATTCCCGCCAGAAATAATATTAGATGTTGATAAAATGAGAAGAGTTTGACGAGTAACAGTCGAGTTCCTCCAATTTTGGTGATTGCACGAAGTTATCCACCACGAATCTATTGTACATGTTTTATATCTCCTGTTCCATGTACTTGTTTCTGCAGAATAAGTAGTAGATGCTTTATTAATTAATTCATTTGCAGTAATATTCATATCTTTATCTGCAAAAATATCCGCATCAATATTTTTTATTGCAACTTCTGCAGTTATATCAAGACTTCCTTTTGATTTAATAGTTGCTCTTTTTTCTTTCACTACTCCTTTTACAACTTTTGTTGCACTGACAAAATTCCATTGACTATCTAGCCATCCATCTGCACCATCACCATCTGCATTATTTTCAATCTCCCCTTGAGAAGGAGGATTTTTTAATTCACTCTCTAAACTATTTTGAGTTTCAACTGATAACAATTCTACAAATCCAATGTTATTGATATTTTTAGCATTTATCGTCAAATCTCCACCAGCTTCTATTGTAGCTTCTGAGTCACTAGTAGCAACATTTAAGACTTCTCCACCCGAAGCATTTATTTTCATATTGTTATAAGAAAAAATATGACCATAATTTGTAAAACTTTTTATTCCATCAAATGACATATCGTTGGTTGAATAGACTAATCGATTTTTGTTGTTTGTAAAATTTGTAGCCTTGATTGTCAACTTATCATTTGTCTCAATTCTTCCCAAATTATTTATATTTGTACCTTTTAATTCCATGCTTCCAAGAGAAGTCAAAATTGCATTGTTCTCGTTATAAATACTAGTAGCATTTATAGAAAGAATTCCATATGATTTTATACTTGATGTATTTATAAAATCACCAGTTAAATTTATATTAATGCCCCCATAATTTGTATATCCTGAGCTTGATAAAGTATTTGCTGATATTTTAAATAATCCATTTGATTTATAAACAAGATTATCCAAGTTAAAACTTTGACCGATAAGCCCCAATGTAAGAAATCCTTGAGATATAATTCTACTTGTACTATTGTTAATTATCCCCTGTGACGCTGTTATTGAAATACTTGAGTTAACTGTATCCGCTGCCGAATCACTATAAAAAGCTTTTATTATTCCATCTTGATTATCTAATATTCCTGCATTAGTTATAGTTATATTTTGACCTTCAACTAATCCATTATTATTAGAAAAAGCTTCTAACTTTATAGTACCACTACCATAAATCGAACCGTTGTTATTGTTTATATTCTTTAAATCAATCGTGCCACCTGCCGCTATTATACCGCCGTTAGTAGTTATCCCTATCAAGTTATTCAAATCTCCACCAGAGGCAATAGACCCAGTTGCAGTATTGGTAAGTTGCTTATTAAAATTTATATTTTTCTGAGCTACAATAGCCCCACTATTGGTAATAGTCCCAAAAGTAAGGTTTCCATTTGAAGAGATTTTACCTAAATTATTTATAGTATTTATCATTGTAAGATCTAAATCATCCTCTGAAATTAATGTTGCAGTGCTGTTATTTGTAATCCCTAAAGTAGCAAGAAAAATTTTGTTTGAATAAATTGATCCTGAGTTGTTTATTGAGTTGGTCATGTCAATCTTAACTAACTTTTCACTTAAAATTCTTGAGCTACTCAAAGCTCCATTAAAATTATCACCTTTCAAATGTAATATATCTCGACCACTAATATCTCCATTATTTATTATACTTGAAAAATAAAGGGCAACATTATTCCCTACAAGTCCAGACGTTGAACTTGTATTTGAAAAGCTTCCTCCACTCATTGTTACATTCGTTGCAGAAAAAGTCCCACTATTAATTATATTTCCAGTGATAGATAAATCTTTTCCACTGGCTATAATTCCATAGTTGGTTGTGTCTCCATTTATTTTTAAAGTATCAGAAGATTGAATCTCTCCACTATTTATAACTTTACCACTGACATCAACTTTGTTAGAAAATATATTTCCAAGTGTATTTTGAAGACCTCCATTTATTACTAGTGAATCAAGAGCAGTTATATAAGAATTTGATCCTGAATTTATAAGACCTTTCCCGACAGTTATAACATTAGAAAAAATTAATCCATTGCTATTTTCTACTTTTCCAGAAAAATCCAATATACCATCCACTTGTATATCGCCACTATTGGAAGTATTGCCTAGTATTGATAAATTAGTTAGAGAATACAGTCCCCCAAAATTTAAAAAATCACTTTTCATTTGTATGTCTTTAGATAAAATAAATCCATTTCTATTCTCTACTTTACCAGTGAAAATAGCAGAATTATTAACTTGAATATTACCGTAATTTATAACACTTCCTGATACTACTAGGTTTGTCAAAGAGTATAAATTTCCAGAACTATTGACATCACCTTTAAGTGCTATGTCTTTTGAAAATATAGAACCACTGTTACTCTCAACTTTTCCTCCAACTGATAAAAAGTCAGCAGATTGGATATGACCACCATTATTCAAACTGCCATTAATATACATATTTACAAGAGCAAGAACATCTTTAGAATTACTAAAGTTGCCTTTAACATCTATTTTTTTTGCTTCTAAATAATTTTCATTTTTTACATTTCCAGTCACATACAAATTTTCTTTACTAACAATGTTACCTGTATTTCCAGAAACATTTCCTTTAATATTTATATTAGTGGCTGTAACATCTCCAGAATTTTTTATATTTGTTACATCTAAGTTTATGTTGTTTGTTGCTACAAGACTCTTAGTAACACTGACATCTTTTCCTTTTATGTCAACATTTGACTTAGCTTGTATTGTAGCAAAAGATATATTACCATTAACATCTATTTTTACATCACCAGCACTTGCAAGCATCTCACCAGAACTATTTACTCCAACTCCTGCTTCTGTACTTACAAGGAATATTCTTCCTGAATACATTGAACCTAAAGCTTTTGCATCCAAAGCTATTTCTGGTTTTGTGTTTGTATTATCTCCTGTTATTGTAACTACTCCAT
>JBOFDW010000188.1:0-1832 GCA_051647385.1 Fusobacteriaceae bacterium | reverse complement strand
CCATCTTTTACAAGCACAGCACCATTTTCTAAATAAGGATTTTTTGTGCTCCTTGTTATAAGTCTACCATTCCCAACTATAAACATTCTCACCACTCCTTCTCCACTTAATCTTTTAGATTTTTATTTTTTCTTATTTTCTTTTAATTTTTTTAATGTTATGCCTCTTATATCTTCAAGAGATTTGTAATTGTGAGAATCCATCCAATCATTTAATTCTTTTACTATTCGACCAAAAACTTGCGTCCCTTCTGTAATAGATTGAGTACAAACTTGAACTGCTGTTGCTCCAGCCATCATCATTTCAACAACATCTTTTCCAGAAGTTATTCCTCCAACTGCAAATACTGGAATATTTCTAACTGCTTTCGCTAGTTCATAAACATGTCTTACCGCTATTGGTTTTATAGCTGGACCTGACATCCAACCACATCCATTGTGAGTTTCCATATGCGGATTTCCTGTTTCAATATCAATTGATAAACAAGGACCAACAGTATTTATAGCAACCAAACCTGAAACGCCTGCTTCTTCCAAAGTTCTTGCTAGAAGTGAAACATCCTGGATACCCGGTGACAATTTTACAAACACAGGTTTCTTTGTGTATTTTCTTGTAGCTTCAAAAGTTTCCAAAATAGGAGCTAAATTTCTCCCAATATAGTGAGTTGAAATTTCATAGGCATCAGCATATTTATCTACAAGTGGAACAATTTTTTTTATATCTTCTGGTGTATATCCTACTCCAACAATAAGAGGTTCTCCTGCAATTTTACACTTTGAGAATTCTTTTTCAACCCAGTCTTCAGCAGATTTTTGTGACCATAATTCTGCATTCAAAAAATATTTGCCGTCAAAATCTTTCATGTTTGACATTGGCTTACTATTCACTTCTGATGAAATTGTTTTTGTAACTGCTCCTGCTGCTCCGTCTTCAACTGCTTTTCTAATAGATTCAGCATCCATTGAAGTTGGACCTGAGGCAACAACTACTGGGTTAGCATATTGAAGCCCTGCAAAATTAACTTTTAAATTTGCCATTTTAAATACCTCCAAAATTGAATTTCAAAATTTATTTAATTATTTTGCAAATCTTTCCCACATTTTTTTAGATACTTCTCTAGCTTTTTCAAGTATTGCTTCCTCATCTACTCCAATAAGTTTTCTATCTTTCATAACAAATTTTCCATCTATTATTGTAGAGACAGTATATTTACCAGATAGCCCAAATAAAATATGCCCGCTATAATTGTTTCCGTTTAATTCAGTATGTGGAATATAATCAAGTACAATTACATCTGCTTTTGCTCCAGATTTTATTATTCCAGTCTCACAACCAAATTGTTTTTTTGCAATTTCTCTATTATTTTCAAATATCATTAGAGGTGCTTCGCCCCATGCTACAGTTGGGTCACATAAATGATGTTTATGAATTATATTGGCAACTTTTAAAGATTCAGTCATATCAGAAGTGTACCCATCTGTTCCTAATCCTACTTTTATTCCTTTACTAATCATATTTATAACTGGTGAACATCCTACTGCGTTTCCCATATTTGATTCTGGATTATGAACTACATTACACTTTGAGTCTTTAAGAATATTCATCTCATGCTCATTTGTATGTATGCAATGAACAGCCAGTGTATTTTCTCTAAAAATTCCATACTCATTTAAACGCTCAACAACTCTTTTCCCATAATTTTTTAAAGAGAAAGTCAAATCTGAGTATCCTTCTGCAACGTGAACATGATATCCTGCATTCAAATCTTTCATAGCATTTTTACATTTTTCTAAAGTTTCATTTGAAAGAGTAAAAGCTGCGTGAAGTCCAAA
>JBOFDW010000187.1:0-2927 GCA_051647385.1 Fusobacteriaceae bacterium | reverse complement strand
CTATCGGTACAACCAAAATAATTTTCCCGTTATACGGAACTAAATCTGCCAGTAAACTTGGATCTTCAGATTCATGTGATAATTTTTCTATCAAAATATTTTTAAAATCTAAAATACTTTGCTTAAAATTTTTGTCCGTGGAAACAAATACTGCGTCAGGAAATTTTTTTCTCATAACATTTATATCTGACTCACTTACCAAGTCGATTTTATTTATCACAAGTAAGTGAGGTATATTATATTTTTTTAGCTCCAATAATTTCTCAGCGTAAAATTTCTCGTCTAAATTTGTTGCGTCCATAAGATATATTGCAAAGTCAGTGCGACGAAATTCTTTTTTTGTCTGACGAACACGAAGCTCGCCCAAAATCCCACTGTCATCAAGACCTGCCGTGTCAATAAAAAGTACAGGGCCAAAAGGAATTAGCTCCATAGCTTTTGTGACAGAGTCAGTAGTCGTCCCGTTTATTTCAGAGACGATGGAAATTTCTTGCTCAAAAATTGCATTCAAAAAAGAAGACTTACCAACGTTGGTCTTCCCAAAAATTCCAATATGTTTTCTATTTGAGTTTGGAGTTTTATACAAATAAATCACGCTCTCCGTTTTTAATTTTCTCAAGATTTTTTGTTGTGAGTGCTTTCATGTCAGGGCTTTTTATTTTGGCAAGTTCTCTCTCCAAAATTCCGAATACTTTTTCTTGTAAATTTTTATCTCCAAAATCCATAGCATATTCCATGAGAGTCATGAGTGCGTTTGGCTGACAAACATTTTGAATATTTCCAGACTTTGCCAGTTGCATAAATCTGTCTCCAGTTCTTCCGCTACGATAACAAGCTGTGCAATAGCTTGGCAAATATCCATCGTCAACAAGCTCTTTCAAAACTTCCAGTGGAGTTCGTTCATCTGAAACTTTAAATTGAGCCGTATCTTTTTCGCTTTTCAAAACTTGTGTCTCGCCTTCTTTATAACCTCCAACTCCAGTCACAGAACCAGCACTTACCTGCGACACTCCGTATCTCAAAACTTCTTTTCTCATCTCGGCTGTCTCACGAGTAGACAAAATTATTCCTGTATATGGAACGGCGATTCTTAAAATAGCAACAATTTTTTTGAAAGTTTCATCGTCAATAATATTTGGGAATTCTTCCAGACTCATACCTTCAGCTTTTTTTAATCGAGGAACAGAGATGGTGTGAAATCCTACCCCTTGATTTTTTTCTAAATAATCATTATGAAGCATTAGAGCAACAGTATCAAATTTCCAGTCAGCAAGTCCAAACAAAACTCCAGCTCCAACATCATCAAGACCAGCTTCCATTGCACGACCAAAAGAATTTAGATGATATTCATAATCACCCTTCAAACATTTTGGATGCAACTTTTCATATGTCGGCTTGTGATAAGTTTCTTGGAACAAAATATATGTTCCGATGTTTGCCTCTTTTAATTTTTTATAGTCCTCAACAGTTGTAGCAGCAATATTTACATTGACTCTTCTTATTGCACCTTTGTCGCTTTGAGTTGCATAAATAGTTTTTATAGCTTCAACCACATAATCTATTGGGCAGTTTACTGGATCTTCTCCAACTTCAAGTGCCAATCTTTTGTGTCCCATTTTCTCCAAAAGTTTTACTTCGTCTTGAATTTCTTGCATGGAAAGTTTTCTACGAACAAATTTATTCTCTTTTTTATATCCACAGTACAAGCAAGTATTTACACAAAAGTCGCTGATATAAAGCGGAGCAAAGACAACAATTCTGTCTCCATAAATTTCTTTCTTAATTTCTCCAGCAATTTTGAAAATTTCTTTCAGATGACTTTCTGATTTCGTATTTAAAAGTATAGCAACATCTTCTGCTGTTATTTTTTCTCTCTTGTTGGCTTTCCTCAAAACATTTTCAATCTCAACATCTGACGAAACTTTATGCTCGTCCAAAAGGTTGTAAATAAAATCGTGGTCAATAAAATTTTTGCCTGACTCTCTCTTTGCTGACATTATTTTCTCCTTACACTCAATAAAATTAGCTCAATTTTTCAAGTCCTAAAATTTGGTCTCTGACTAAATCATAGCAATCTTTAGAAAAAAAATCAAGAATATATATTCTCGTTACATAAAAGTTTGATAATTAATTTTATTTGAGCTAAAATTTTAGCAAAATAAAAAGAGAGAATTATTTTCTCTCTTTAAGTTTTTTCTGGATATGATCATAGCCGGTATCTTTTGTGTGTGGCAATAAACAGTTCGAACAATCTTTTATGTTATTTTTTGTGAAAGAAAAATTTCCGCCACATTCTTCCAAAAAATAAATTGGACAGTAACAAAAAAGGCAATTAAATTCTTCTGGATTTTTTACCTCATGACAAGGAAAAAATTCACAAGCCTTATGACAAAAAAAATTATAATTAGAATTATTTTTCATTAAACACCGTACTCTTAATATAGCGGAAATTTTTTGCAAAGTAAGTTAACTTCTTTTTTTATCTCCAAAAGTTTTGTTTCGTTCTCAACATTATTAATTACATCCAAAATAAATCCAGCAATAATTTTCATCTCATTTTCTTTCATTCCTCTAGTAGTCATAGCAGGAGTACCTATCCGAATTCCGCTGGTAACAAATGGAGACTCAGTATCATAAGGCACGCCATTTTTATTTACAGTTATGTCTGCGACCCCCAAAGCTTTCTCAACTATTTTTCCAGTGAGACCTTTTTTCTTTACGTCAACCAAGAACATGTGATTATCTGTTCCACCGCTAACAATTCTTAGCCCACCTTTTTCAAGTTCACTTGCCATAGTTTTAGCATTTTTTATAATTTGTTCTTGATAATTTTTAAAACTTGGCTCAAGTGCTTCTTTGAAAGAAACAGCCTTAGCAGCAATTATATGCATCAAAGGACCACCTTGAATTCCAGGGAAAATTGTCTT
>JBOFDW010000186.1:0-2462 GCA_051647385.1 Fusobacteriaceae bacterium | reverse complement strand
ATTTTTTGGTCTATTTCTAAAGAGTGTAAACCCTATGGAGTACCCGCCGAATTTTCGATAATCTCCATCCCTCGTCAACTTTGAAAATAGTTCAAAGTACTGGCGCTTATTTTCTTCTTTTACAAATTATTAAACTTTTTCTCTTTAAATAATAATACAAAAAATAAAGTTTGTCTAGATTTTTATTTTTTAAGATATAAAAAAAGCTGCATTATTTTTTTCATAACACAGCTTTTAATGTTCATTCCAAAATATATTATTTCACTAATCTTTTGTTTAATTCTTTTGCCAATTCTTCATAACCAGGTTTTCCCAAAAGAGCAAACATATTTTTTTTATATGCTTCAACTCCAGGTTGGTCAAAAGGATTTATTCCAAGTAAATATCCACTAACTCCGCAACTTTTTTCGAAAAAATAAAATAAATATCCCAAATGATATGGAGTTGCCTCTGGAATTATTATTTCCAAGTTTGGAACTCCTCCATCAACGTGAGCCAAAATAGTTCCATCAGCTGCCTTTTTATTTACAAAATCAAATCCTTTTCCAGACAAATAATTAAGTCCATCTAAATCTACTGATTCTTTTTCTATCAAAATATCTTTTTCACATTTTTCTATTTTGATAACCGTCTCAAACAAAATTCTTTTTCCATCTTGGATATATTGCCCCATAGAATGTAGGTCAGTACTAAAATCTACTGAAGCTGGAAAAATTCCCTTGTTATCTTTTCCTTCAGATTCTCCAAAAAGTTGTTTAAACCACTCTGAGACAAAATGAAGCCGAGGTTCATAATTTACAAAAAGCTCTATATCTCTTCCTTTTCTATGCAAAATATTCCTTGCAGCAACATATTTATAGCAATCGTTATTTTTAAAATCCTCTCTGAAATCTTTTGAAGCATCAGCAGCGCCTTTAATCAAATCATCAATACTTATTCCAGCAACTGCTATTGGCAAAAGTCCAACAGGAGTAAATACAGAAAATCTTCCACCAACATCATCTGGAATAATAAAAGTTTCATATCCTTCTTCTTTTGCAAGTTTTTTTAAAGCTCCCTTGGAAGAGTCAGTTGTTGCAAAAATTCTATCTTTAGCATTTTCTTTTCCATATTTTTTTTCTATATGATTTTTAAGAACTCTAAACGCAAGTGCAGGTTCTGTAGTTGTCCCAGATTTTGAAATTACATTTATAGAATAATCTTTTTCTTCTAAAAGTTCTAATAAGTCAGATAAATATTTTCCGGAAATATTTTGTCCAACAAAATAAATCTCAGGAACTTTTCTTTTATTTTTTGAAAGATTATTTTGAAAAGTATGTGTCAAAAATTCTATTACTGCCCTAGAGCCTAGATATGATCCTCCTATTCCAATCACTAACAAGACATCTGAATTTTTATTTATTTTTTCTGCGACCACTTTTATCCTAGCGAATTCACTTTCGTCATAGTTTGTAGGCAAGTTTACCCAGCCCAAAAACTCTTTTCCTTCTCCAGATTTATTTTCTAAAACTTTTGCAGCACACATAACTTGTTGCTCCATCAAAAATATTTCAGACTCATTCATAAATTTTGTTGCATTTTTGTAAGAAAAGCTCAGTTTTTTCATTTAGTAATTCCTCCACAAATATCTTTAATTTAATTTTTTATCTTTCAAGCCTATCAACACGCTTTTTTAGGTCAGCAAGTGCTGCTTGGTTTTCAGCTACAACTTTTTTTAACTGCTCAAGACTTTCGTTCATTGTGTTTAGTTTCTCATTAAAAGTTTGAACATCAAACCCAACTTTGGTAAGTTCTTTTGAAAATTCACTAACCAGAAGTTCAATGACAGCCAAATCTTTTTGCGAAGCTTTATCAGTATCTAACTTATCAAAAGTTTTTGACAGATAATAAGCAATTTCATATCTACTAACTGGATTTTCTCCACGGAAAAGATAACTGTCCTCTTTTATTATTCCTTTTTTTACTAAATTATTTATAGAATTATATGCCCAATGTTCTTTTGGAATATCTTCATATTTTAGACCACTTGTCTCAGCTGTGTAACTTGGCATAAAAAATACAAGAAGAAATATTGTGCTTATTATTTTTTTTACCAACTGTCACACCTCCTGCTTAAAAAAATTTAGTTTTTTATTCTTTGCTTTAAATTATAACACAACTTTATATTTTCTTGCAAAAAAATCACAAGCATATTTTATATCTTAATATTTGTAAGTCAAAATCATGAATTTTACAAACCAAAAAATTTTTTAAACTTTTTTTTGATTTCTCACATCAAATATGTGTAAGAAATAATATATTTCCCCCAAAGAATATATTTGTTTTTTATTAAATTCTCCCCAAGAATTTTTATGTAGGAAGAACCCTTGGACAAAATCCAAGGGTTTTTTCTTTAGTCTTTATTCTTTTTTGAAAAATGATTTCATAGCACCACACACTGGACACACCCAATCATCTGGTAT
>JBOFDW010000185.1:0-2255 GCA_051647385.1 Fusobacteriaceae bacterium | reverse complement strand
AACATATTAATCATCTCCTTAATACCTATATTATACACTAAAAAGTTCATTTTACCAGTATTTTTTTCTCAATGTTTCAAAGAGATTTTTCATGTTATGAATTTGAGGCATAATAAATCTAGAACATAATATTAAATTTTTTTGAAAATAAAATTTTATGAAAAAATATTGCTTGACATATTTGTGACACAAAAAAATTATAAACTATACTTGTGAAGGGTTCCCCCACCCTAATCATAAAAACCCCCTTTTTAATTTTTTTGTACTACTACAAAGATAAAAACTCCGTCATAATTGACGGAGTTTTTTTGTTATAATCTCTACAATAAATAATAAAATAGAATTTTTATTTTGTGTAGAATTTATAAATTGTATCCAAAAATTTTATAAAAGCTTTTTTTGCCAATTTTATCTCTTAATATTTGCTCTTTAATTATTTCATCCTTCAATCTTCATGGAAGTACCCCAAGTCATATCACTTCAATCAGATCAATATTTTCTTTTTTTATATGATGAACTCCATTTTGAAGATGAAAAATTCCAAGAGGATTTTTTTCTGATATTTTATTGTTTCTAAAAACCAAATCTATTTCCTAGAACTCTGTTTTTTTTCTAAGTTGTATTATGTGTTACATTACCTGACTTGTAGAATAATACTATTGATTCACCGCTATAAAATCACTTTCATCTTTTTTAGAAGGGCAAAATAAAAAACTTTTTAAACTTTTTTTTAAAAGCAAATTCATGGTATAATATTTAGGTTAAAATTCGAAGAAATATTTGGAGACAGAGAAATGAAAAAAATATTAATAACAACTATTTTTATGATGGGAATTTCTCTCTATTCATTTGAAGAGTGGCAGATAAGTTTTGAAAATTATGAAGGAAAAAGTTTTTGTTATATAAAAAATACTGGTGAACTTTGTAACGGTGCATTAAAAGTTTATTATAATTCTAGTGGTCAATTAAAAAAAGAAGCAAATTTTGAGAACGGACTTTTGAATGGAGCTTCAACAGAATATTATAGCAACGGAAAAGTTTTGCAAAATTTAAATTACACAAACGGAATTATGATTGGCACACAAAAGTATTATTACGAAAATGGCGAGACAAAATTTATTGAAAATTATTCGGCTGATGCAAAATTAAAATATCAAAAATTTTATAATTATGATGGCAAAATTACTTCTGAAATAAAATACAGCGACGGGCGAAATGGAAAATATATTTCTTACCATGAAAATGGAAATAAAAAAAGTGAAGTCTCTCTTATAGACAAAAAATTTTATGGTGTGAGCAAAAGTTATTATCCTGACGGAGAACTTGAAAAAGAAGAATTTTATTTTTCTGGGTTAAAACATGGCACTCAAAAAGTTTATTACAAAGAAGGAAAAATTTATAACGAATACGAAATGGTAAACGGACTTGCAAATGGTTTCAGCAGAGAATATGACAAGAAGGGAATTTTGCGAAGTGAAACTTTTGTTTTGAATGGGCAGATAGAAGGGATAAAAAGATTGTTTTATAGCAACGGAAATCTTGGGCGTGAAGAATATTATTTACATGGGAAAAAAAAATGGATAAAAGATTATGACTCAAATGGAAATCCAAAATAATTTTCACATATAAATTTTTTATATATTTTTATTTTTAATATTTTTATTTTTTAAAATATTTATTTTTTAAAATATTTTTTAAACTTTAAATTCTACACAAAATATTTTTGGAGGAATTTTTTATGGAGCATAAAATTTATAATAAAATTAAATCTATTTCAAAATTTTGCGGTTACTTAGATACTCCAATTGGAGTTTTAGAATTTTTGGCTGATGAAAAATTTTTGTTATCAGTGATGATTTTGGATGGAGAGAAAAAAATTACTGAAAATAAAAATGAGATAATAAAAAATTCTATCTCTCAGTTTAAAGAATATTTTTCTGGGCAGAGAAAAAATTTTGAAATCCCGACAAAATTTCATGGAACGGATTTTCAAAATAAAGTATGGAGCGAGCTTTTAAAAATTCCATACGGTGAAACAATTTCTTACAAAGAACAATCAATACAAATTGAAAATGAAAAAGCTTGTCGAGCTGTTGGTGGAGCGAACGGAAAAAATATTTATACTATTTTAGCTCCTTGTCATAGGGTCATCGGTGAAAATGGAAAACTCACGGGATATGCTGGCGGACTAAATAAAAAAGAATGGTTATTGGAGCACGAGAAAAAATGCAAGTAAAATATAATTCACTTGGCGA
>JBOFDW010000184.1:0-2746 GCA_051647385.1 Fusobacteriaceae bacterium | reverse complement strand
GCAAAGCAAGATGTGGCGACAAAAATTTTTGAGCTATGAAAAAATATTTAGAGGAGAAAATTATGAATGTGGATGCACTTTGGGAAGAACTTATTTTTGAAGTTGGAGCTCTTGGACCAAGTGGAAAAAATGGTCACGTATTAATCGGCTGTGGAAATCGTCACGGCGATATTCTTTTTGTTGGAGACGACTCAAATTTATATGCTGATGAGGCGATGATTTATACGCAAGGTTCTTCTGGCGAATTTCTCATAAAACTTTGTGAGGCGGCGGGACTTTCTGCTGAAGATTATTATATTACCACTCTTACAAAATCAAATTTGCCCTTCAAGGATTATTTTGACAACGACAGAGATTCTCTCGTAGAACTTTTGAACATGCAAATTGCACTTATCAATCCAAAAATTGTTGTGGCTCTTGGGCAAGATGTTGCCTCTATTCTTCTTGGGCGAGAAATAAATTTAAACAAAGAGAAAATTGATATTCAAAATTGGGTTGGGGACGTAAAATTTTTGGCAACTTACGAACCAGCTTTCGTGAAAAAAATTCGTGATACTTCTGGCAAGAAAGATAAAGTGCCAGTTGACTTTTGGAACTCCCTAAAACTTTTGAAGACTTTCATAGGATAAAATTTTCAGCAACAAAAAACCTAGTCGTAATGACTAGGTTTGATTTTTTTCTATCTTCTATTTTTTTATTCCCGCCTCTAATTTTTCTAATAATTTTTTGTCGCTCTCTTCTTGAAATTGTTTTAGACTCTTCCCATCAAGTTTCCAGACATCTCTTCCATTTGAAGAACAGCCTAGTATGACATCTGAGGCAGCCGATGGGCTTTTAAATTCACAATCTTTCAAAAATTTATAATCTGTACCTATTATTTCTTCTTCAAATAATTTAGCTCTCAATAATTTATACCCTGCTGACAAGCTTGGCACTTCTTCTTTAACTACCTCACTACCTTTTAATACAGTGATACTATTTTCATTATCATTATAAATACCTTCTGCTAAAATATTTTTTAATTTTATAATAAATTTCCTGTCCTTTTTCTCTATTTTCTTTGCAACAAGATTGTCCCCCAACATCTCCATAATTATTTTGATATTGCCCAAATAATTGTCTAGAACTTTTTTATAAATATCTTTTAGAACTGGTGGTGTCCCAGAATTTTTATTGTGCAACTTATATGTTGGGTTATTTTTTATTTCTTCCAAAATTGTATATTCAAGATAACGGATATCTCCCTTAGTTAAGTCTCCATTATCAGAGTAAAAAAGAATTACGTATTCCCAAAATTCTTTTTGCTCATCTTTAAGATGTTGAACAAGACGAGTCAAAATATCTTCGCTCTCCCCAACATAGATTTCTTTTCTTGATAAAATATCACCATCGAAAAAATTTTCCTTACCTATCAAAAAATATATACCTGGATTTTCTAACTCTTTCATTCCCCGCAAATTTCCAAAAGAATTTCTTGGTATTTTTATTGATTGACCTGTCCAGCCAAAAATTGACGATCTAACTATCCCGTGTGAATCGTCATCCTCTAAAAATAATTCTATTATTTTTCCGTCAGCCATATTTTATTCGCCTCCAAATTTCTACCCTAAAATATGTCGCACTGCAAGTATCCCCATTACAGCCGCAATATTTAGCCCTGACCCATAACCCGATGCGTCACCAGCTGCATAAAGACCTTTGACACTCGTCTGCATATTTTTATCTATCTTGAGCCTCGTGCTTCTAAATTTTATCTCAGGAAAATACAAGAGCAAATCATTGGATGCAAATCCCGGAGTAATCCTATCATGTGCCTCAATAAATTCTATGATGTTGTCCAAAATTCTTTTTGGGCAAGCTAGGGAAATATCCCCCGCAACATAATCATCCGTTGACGGCACAATATTTAGTCTAGCCAAAGATTCATCTGTTGAACGTCGCCCAACTTTTAAGTCCCCATAAGATTGAAGCAGAATTTTTCCACCAGTTAACATTGACGTCATTTTCGCAATAGAAGTTGCGTACTCATACGGCTGATTAAATGGATACGTAAAAGTTTTCGTGCAAAGCAACGCCAAATTTGTGTTGGTAGATTTTATGTCCTTGTAGGAATGTCCGTTCACCAGCATAACATTGTCGCTATGATTTTCAACAGCAATAAATCCGCTGGGGTTACTACAAAAAGTTCTCATTTTATCACGATAAAGTTTTGTGTAGTAAATCATTTTTGCTTCATAAAAATTCTCGTTAATTTCTTTCATAATAATATCTGGCACTTCAACTCTGACTCCCAAGTCTACCGCACCATTTTCAAATTTTATATTTTGTTGCAAGCAAATATCCTTGAATACTTGTGACCCTGACCGCCCCACTCCAACAACAATGCTGTCTGAATAATAAATTTCATCTTTATTTTTATGAGAAACTTTTACTCCGGTAACACTTTTGTTCTGAGCTATCTCAAAACTTATTAAATCTCTTTCTGTCAAAAATTCTACGTCTTTTCCTAGTAAGTCATCTATAAGTTTTGCGTAAAGAATTCTTGAGCCGTCAGTTCCCAAGTGAACAGTTGGAGTATCTACAAGTTGAATCCCATTCTCAATACATTTTCTTTTTATTTTATCCATCGTGTCATTAAAATTTAGCCCTGAAGGTTTCTCGTCAAATCCAAAGTGCTTATAAATTTGTAGCGTATAATTTATGACCTCGTTCACCAAACTTTTCCCTACAACAGTATGAACGTCTC
>JBOFDW010000183.1:0-1605 GCA_051647385.1 Fusobacteriaceae bacterium | reverse complement strand
TGAATGAGTCAAAACAAATCGGACTAGTTTATGGAGTTGGTCCAAGAGTTCAACTTACAAAAGATAGTTTTGATTGTTACCTTGAATATATGTTCTCTGCTTCTGAGCGTTCGTCTTCTTCAAACGTTTCGCTTGGACTGAAATATAAATTCAATGCAATTTTGGCTGGTAAGTAATTAATAAAAAATCACGAGATAAAAAATTTAGGCATTATAATTTTGAGAGAGGCGAGACTGAAACAAGTCTTGTCTCTTTTTACTTTTTAGTGTAAAATATCTTAGTAAATTTTATTTTATAATTTCGAGGAGATTTTATGTCAAAGAAAAAAAATGACTCTTATAAATTTTTAATACTAACTTTTTTTTGCTTTCTAAGTTTTGGGTTGGAATTTTTAATTTTGAATATAGAGTCAATTTTTTATGATGTAACTTTCAAAAGCACTTCGATTTTTATGCACTGGTCATTGGTCATAATTGCATGGTGCATCACAAGTTTTATTTTATATTTTGCTAGTAAAAAAATATTAGATTTTGACATATTAAATTTCAAAGATAAAATTAGCTTTAGAAATTTTTTTCTCATAATTTTAATATTAATTATATCTGTTAAGTCAGAATTTGTTGATGGTGTTTTTTATTTTAAAGCTCATTTAGAATACTTGAGATTTATAGAAAAAATGGGTGGTTGGTATGGAAATATAGCAATGATTTTACAGCATATTTATTACGCTTCTCAATCATTTATAATTTTATTTCTAATATCTTTTGGTCATGAATTTTGCGAGAGAAAATTTAGACGTGGAAAAATTCCGTGGGGAGGAATTTTATTTGGATTCGTTTGGTTCATAGTACTTTATCTCTCTACAAATAATTTTAAAATAAGTTTTTCTGACGGATTTATGATTGGTCTTTTTTCTGGGCTGGTATATTTATTAGCAAAAAAAAATCCTAGATATTCTTATATTGCCATTTATTTGATTTTTGCTTTTTAAAATTTTTTAGTTACCAAAATTTTTATTAAGAAATATTTTTAATTATATTAAAAATATAAAATATATCGAAAGTAAAATTATGAGTTTTATTTTTTCTAGAATTTTTGTACATTATAGGCTAAAATTATTTTTTATTAAAATTAAAAAAATCAAAAACATTATAGATTTTCAAAAAAAATGTAGACTTAAAATAAAAAATGTGCTAGGATGTAGATAAAAGTAAAATTTTATAAATTTTACATTAAGGAAAAAAGGATGTGTGGTGTATGGATGAATTAGAAGATTTGGAGAATGTTACACTTCAAAAAAATGACAATAGTAAAAATAATGAGGGGACAGCAAAAGTTTTATTAATAATTTTTCTTGTGGTTCTCATCGTAGCTTTAGGATTATTTTTTTTGAGAAAAATGAATTCTACTACAGCTTATAACAATGGATTAGTAAATCCGGAAATTAGTTCAACAAATTATTCTGCTCCAGTTGTTCCAGAAAATAGAGATTCTAGAGAAATAGCTAGACCTAGTACAGCAATTTCAGAACCAATGATAACTGAAGTTCAAAATCAAAATATTCCTGTAGAAGAAACTGCTCCGATTGCTGCGTATACTCAAGCA
>JBOFDW010000182.1:0-3342 GCA_051647385.1 Fusobacteriaceae bacterium | reverse complement strand
TTATTATTGAAGCAGAAAAAAATTCAAGTGAAAAAGAAATTATAAAAAACAATCAAGATATTTTTACGACTAATATATTAGAAGGAACTATTTTGAAAATCAGAACGAGACGCCATGGAGATAAAATAATTCCCATTGGGTTTCAACATGAAAAAAAAATAAAAGATATTCTAATAAATGAAAAAATTCAAAAAGAAATAAGAGAGCAAATTCCAATTATTCTTACAATCTCAGATGAAATAGTTTGGGTTGCAGGGGTAAAGGGTAGCGATAAATATAAAAGAAAAACTACTGATATCGTAGGATTGACGTTAAAGATAAGGAGGGTTTAATTTTGTTACAAGACGAAAAAAATCTCTATATTGAGAATGAACCAGATAAAGATCCAAAAGAAAATGGAGAGCCACCAAAAAATAATTTTGGGAACGGTGGAAAAAAACCAAATGGAGGAAAAGGCAAATTTAATATAAAGGGGCTTATCATGCTACTTTTTATTATAACTATTGTTCTTGGCTTCCAAAATTTTTTAGGTGAAAAAGATAAGTCAGAAATAAAAACTATAAGTTATTCTGAATTTTTAGATTATCTTAATAATAAAACTTTAGTGAACATTGAAGAAAAAGAAGGATATGTTTTTGGATATCCTTTCACCCAAACAAATGAAAAACCTAAGCAAAGTTATAAAGCAAGAATGATAACTGATAGACTTGGTCAAGACGTAAATTTACTTTCTGCTGTTAATAATAATAAAGCAAAAATAAAATCTATTCCAGATACTCAAACTCCTTTTTTTGTTAGTTTATTAATGTCTTGGTTTCCTATGTTATTATTAATTGGTATTTGGGTATTTATGTTTTCAAGAATGTCAAAAGGTGGAAGCGGTGGTGGTCCACAAATATTTAGTATTGGAAAATCTCGTGTAAAAGAAAATGGAGAAAATGTTTCCCATGTTACATTTGCCGACGTTGCTGGTATTGATGAAGCGAAACTTGAACTTCAAGAAGTTGTCCATTTTTTAAAAGAGCCTTTCAAGTTCAAACAAATTGGAGCAAAAATTCCGAGAGGGGTTTTATTGCTCGGTGCTCCCGGAACAGGGAAAACTCTCTTGGCAAAAGCTGTAGCTGGAGAAGCTGGAGTTCCTTTTCTTAGTATGTCTGGATCTGAATTTGTAGAAATGTTTGTCGGGGTTGGAGCTTCAAGAGTAAGAGATTTATTTGGTAAAGCAAAAAAAGTTTCTCCATGTATTATTTTTATAGATGAGATTGATGCTGTTGGAAGAAAAAGAGGAACAGGTCAAGGCGGAGGAAATGATGAGAGAGAGCAAACTCTAAATCAACTTTTAGTTGAGATGGATGGATTTGGAAATGATGAAACAATTATAGTTCTTGCTGCAACAAATAGACCCGATGTTCTTGACAAAGCTCTTATGAGACCTGGAAGATTTGATAGACAGGTGTTTGTTGATTCTCCTGACATGAAAGGGAGAGAAGAAATTTTAAAGGTTCACATCAAAGGGAAAAAAATAGATTCAGATGTTGACTTGTCTGTACTTGCTAGAAAAACTATTGGATTTGTTGGAGCAGATTTGGCTAATCTTTTGAATGAGGCGGCGATACTTGCTGCTCGTTCTGGAAGAGAATCTATTAATATGTCTGACCTCGAAGAGGCTTCAGAAAAAGTTTTGATGGGACCAGAAAAAAAATCTAAAGTTATAATAGAGAAAGAAAAACTTATTACAGCCTATCATGAAGTAGGACATGCTCTTGTTAGTGTTATGCTTCCTCATACAATACCAGTTCATAAAATAACCATGATTCCAAGAGGTAGAGCTGGAGGGTACACTTCTTTTTTACCAACAGAAGATAGAAGTTATAAAACTAAAAAAGAATTTATGTCAGAACTAAGAGTTTTACTTGGTGGGCGTGCAGCTGAGCAAATAGTTTTTGATGATATTTCAACTGGAGCTAGCAACGATATTGAAAGAGCGACAGGGATTGCTCATGCAATGGTTACAAGATTTGGAATGAATGATAAATTTGGACCAATTTTACTTGACAGTACAAATGAAGGAGATATGTTTGCTCAGAGACATTACAGTGAAAGTACTGGCAAAGATGTTGATACAGAAATTAGGAATTTAATTCTTGATGCTTACAAAGATGTTATAAAAATGCTTACAGAGAAAAGATATTTGTTGGAACTTATAACAAAATCTGTTCTTGAACGTGAAACTCTTTCTGGAGATGAATTTAGAATTTTATTTGAAGGAAAAATTTTGCCGCCTTTCGAGAAAAAACCTGATACTAGTCTTAATTCTCTAGAAAAAAAAGAGCCTAGTAGAGAAGATCTTATGACTCATGATGAAATTGAGGCACATAAAAAAGCTGAAGAACTTGCTAATAAACCAAAAAATTCTACAGAAGAAGGTTATCCTCTTGAAACTTTAGATGAAAAACTAGACAGAGATTCTGTCGAGACTATGGTAGAAGAAGAGCTTGATGAAATTAGGCAAGAACTAGAAAAAAAGAAATAATAATAATATTTAATTTAAAAAATGTGATGTATTTATAACATCACATTTTTTTATTTTTTCAAAAAAAAATCCAGCCTTGAATACTGACTGGATTTAAAATTTATTTACATGCTATATCTATTTTTGTTGGCTCTTAATATAGAAAGATTTCTCATATACATTTCGTTGGCAATATCACTATTATTATTTCTTAGCATCCAATATGAATAAACTATATTTAACCATTGCTCAGATTGAATATCAAACGAAACGTCACATATGCCTTTTCTAACAACAACATCTGTTTGAGTAAAATTAGCATAACATCTTAACCCTACATAATCATTTTCAACATTAGATGTCCTTGGCTGAACTACTCTAAAGTCCACAGTACAATTATTGTCACATTTTCCTGTTGAATTTATAAGAGCCCATCCTTTATTAAAAACATAATCCCATAACTGAGGACCATCTCTAAACTCATTTCCTAATGCTCCTACAACTCCAACATATTTTGTCCAATATTTTGGAATAGGCTTTGCCGCTGGTTTCGGTTTTGTTACAGGAATAATAACTGGTTCTTCAACTATTTCTTCTTCTATTATTTCTTCTTCAGTGACTTCTTCTTCAGTGACTTCTTCTTCTTCAGTGACTTCTTCTTCTTCAGTAACTTCTTCCTCTTCAGTAGCTATCTCTTCTTCAATCATTTCTTCTCCAGTTTCTGGATTAATAGCTATGACTTCTTCAGGTACTGTTTCTTCAGCGGTAGCTGTAGCAGGAACAATTTCTCCTGGAGCTGCTGGCTCTGTTGAAGAACATCCAACAGTTAG
>JBOFDW010000181.1:0-3842 GCA_051647385.1 Fusobacteriaceae bacterium | reverse complement strand
AAAAAATCTTCGCTATCTTTTTCTTTTTTCTTTTTTTGAGTATATTTATCGTACCATCTTAATATTACTGCAAAAAGAAAAATAGGGAACAAATAAAATGCCATGAGATGAATGGCTGATATTATTTTTTTATATCTTGCTTGCTTTCTCATTTTATTAATCCCCCTCTATGAAGTCTTCACTGTAATTAATATATTTTAAATTTAATGCTTTGAGTATAGCAAAAGTTTCCTTGTCAACTATCCCATCTGCTTTTTCAGGTCTGAAATGAGTCTGAAAAGCATAGACAACTTTTTTGGCTGCATTGTCCCATGTTGGAGTATCATTCATATCGTATCCAAACTTTATGAACTCTTTTTTTATTGTGCTTATGGTTTCATAATTATAAATTTTTGAGCTCATAATTCTATCTTTTTCTTGTGCGTCATACCAGTAACCAATATTATATTCGAAGAAAAGTCGCTTCCATGGAAATTTTGGACCTGGATCAATTTTTCTTTGTGGCGCAATATCTCCGTGCCCCAATATATATTTGTCCCTGATTTCATATTTATCTTTCAAGTAGGCAATTAAATATGCCACTTTTTTTATCTGGTCTTCTGTATATTCTGGGAAAATATTATTTGGCGGAGCTTTAATTTGCGAAAGTTTTTTGCTGCCATTTTTTTTTGAAAAATCTTCCAGAAATTTTCCAAGCTCACCCCCATTATATGTAGGATTATTTCTATCAATTACATAAACAATTTCTATTCCCAGTGAAATATCATTAAAGTCCGATCTCTTGTCATAAAAACTTATTCCAGCATGCCAAGCTCTTTTTTCTTCTGGCACCATAATAAAAATATCATCATCAGGATTATCTGTCACCAAAAAGTGTGAGCTCACACCTCCGTTTGTCAGAATTCTTAACGATGCCTCTCTCGGTATTGCTGTATAGTGAACTATAATAGATCTCATTCTTGTGTTATAAGATTTTGAGGCATAATTATCATCAAGGTCAAAAGGTTCCAACTGAATTTTTTCTCCATTTGGCTCTGGCGTCCTTATTGTAATTTTATTTGACGAACATGCACTCAAAAATATTCCAATTAATACTAGCAAAAAACAATTTTTCATCATGACACCTTTCAACAATATTCATATCATTATACTATGCTTACGAAAAAAAAATCAAGAATCTTTAAATAAAAATTAAAAAATAATTGAAATTATTAATAATGTGTGCTATATTATAGTTCGATGTAGATTTAATTTAATATTTTGGAGGAATTGAAATGACAAAAAAAGAACTAGCAAGAACATTATCAGACAAGAAGGTATTTTCTTCTGTATCAGAAGCAGAAAAAAAGCTAGAGGCTATCATTGATGCCATGGCAGAAACTATTAAAAAAGAAAAAAGTCTTAGCATCGTTGGATTCGGGAAATGGGAAGTTTCAAGAAGAGCAGCAAGAATGGGAAGAAATCCTAAAACAGGTGCAGAAATAAAAATACCTGCAAGAAATGCTTTGAAATTTAGACCAGGAAAAAAATTAGTAGACTCTTTAAACTAATTACTCTTTGAGGAAGACAACTTTGTCCTCCTCTTTTTTCTTTATAAATATTTTTCTTTGTATAAGTTTTTATTGCTTAAATAATAAATTTTAGACTTGAATATTTTCCTGTTAAATTTTTTATTTTTTTATTTATTTTTGTAACAAGGAGGTCTTATGAAAAAAGTTTGTTTATTTTTAGCAGATGGATTTGAAATTTTGGAAGCTATGTCCCCTATTGATGTTTTGCTAAGAGCTGGAGTTGAAGTAACTACTGTTTCTATTTCTGAAAAAAAACTTGTATCTTCTTCTCATAAAATTTTGGTTGAAGCAGACAAAATTATTTCCGAAATTAATTACAAAGATTTTGATATGATAATTTTGCCAGGTGGATATCCTGGTTACGAAAATCTTGCCAAGTGTGAAAAAGTTTTGGAAGCAGTGGAATTTTTTGCAAAGGAGAATAAATTTATCGGTGCAATTTGTGGAGCGATAACAGTTCTTTCTAAGTCAAAGATTTTAGACAATAAAAATTTTACTTGCCATTCAAGTGTCATAGAAAAAATCAACTCTAAAAATTATAAAAAAAATATAGATAAAATTATAGACGGAAATTTAATTACATCTCCCGGAGCTGGTCGGTCAATAGATTTTGCGTTTGCTTTGGCGAGTGTGCTCGTTTCTGAAGAAAAAATAAATGAAGTGAAAAAAGGCATGGAATTAATTTGAAGTAAAAAATTAATTTCACTTCAAATATTTTTCCAAAATTATTCGCAAGACAGTGATGATAACTATTGAAATCGCAACTATAAGTCTGGCACTAATAAATGAACGTGTTGTTTGTTCAGCCAAAGTTTTATTAGCAAGAGCACTGCTATTATTCGGGTCGCACTCCAAAGCTTTGTTTATATATTCGAGAGATTTTTTTGCTTTATTTCGCACTAAGTAGCAATATCCCATACCAGCATATCCTGTTGCTAACTTTGGATCTATATCAATAATTTTTTGGTAATCTTTTTGGGCTATGCTATATTTTTTTAGCTCACAATATGCAAGTGATCTGTTTGTATATGCGTCAATATATTTGTCGTCAAGTTCTATTGCCTTATCATAAAAATTTATTGCGTCTTTCCATTTCTTTTCCTCAAAATATAAATCTCCATATTCATAATATTTTTTTACAGAATATTCTTTCTCCTCTTCGTCTCTATCTTGATTTTCATCTTCGCTTTTATTTTTCTCAATAATTTCTAAATCTTTTTCTATCTCTTTTTTTGCTCCAACAAAATCCTTTAATTTTAATTTCGATGCAGCCAATAAATAACGAGCAGATTCATACTCATCATCTAGTTCTAAAACTTTTTCAAAAATTTTAATTGCCTCTTTATAATTTTTCTTCATAAATTCCGAACGTGCAATATAATCATAAACCTCAACATCGTCAGGCTCAAGTTCAAGATACTTTTTATAAATCTTGATGGCTTCGTCATAATTTTCACGCTCAAATTCTGAATGACCAAGATTATAATAAAGATCGGATTCTTCAGGTGCAATTTCTAATGCTTTTTTGTAGGCTTCAATAGCTCCCAAATAATCGCATAATATATCTTTCGCAAGTCCTATCTCATTATAAGCTTCCCAATATTCTGGCTCAACTTCTATTGCTGACTCAAAACATTCTATCGCACCATCAAAATCTCCCAACTCATATTTTGTAAGCCCTGCATTATAAAAAGCCGACGCTCCCAATTCATCAAAGGAATTTATTAATTTTGAATACTCCTCGTCAGCCCCTTCATAATCTCCCATGCTATATTTTGTAAACGCAATATAAAATTGCCCCTTATCATTCTTTGGGTCAAGCTCAATCGCTTTCTTGAAATATAATAATGCTTGGTCATAACTTCTTTCGTCTAATTTTTCTTTTCCGCTCTCGATAAAAATCTCGTAAGATTCTGTCAAAAGTTGCCCTTCCATATTTTTCATCTCTAATTTTCTCTCCTAATTTTTTTGCTAGAAATTTTTGCTCTTATTTTTTTAAAGCTTATATTTATTTGATAGAAATATTATCGCTAGATTCTGTTCCATATTTTTTTAGCATTAACATTTTCTTATTTTTTTCACGAGCCAAATCTTTTAAATTTGGATCTGTTGCATTATTTTCAACTGTCTTGTAATCTTGTGTTGCTCCTTGATAATCTGACAAAAATTTTTTCAAGTCGGCTCTATCAAAATAAATCTGATAATTTTCTGGCTCAAGTTCTATCGACACATCAAAATCTGCAAGAGCACTTTTCGACTGCTCCAAATTTT
>JBOFDW010000180.1:0-1728 GCA_051647385.1 Fusobacteriaceae bacterium | reverse complement strand
ACATCTTTTTCCGCAAGGCTAAATTCACCCAGACTTTTTATAAATTTATCTGGATTTTTTAGTTGCTCAAATCTTTTCACGACAAAAATTTCTTTCCCACCAAACATAGAATTTTGAGAAACTTTAACCAAAAAATTTCCACTCTCGTCTTGAGAAAAATCAAAATATTTTTCCTGAACTCCTGGATTTTGTTTTTTTATTGTGGAAAGAGTTTCCTCATATTTTAGTTGAAAGGGAGTTCCTTCCCCCTGAATAAAATAAATCATGTTTTTCTCCTGAAAATATTTTTGTATTTATAATTTTCTTTTAATAAATATTTAAATTAAAATTTTATTTTTTTTGTAATATTTTTTCTTTATAATTTTTTTTAATATCTTAATATATAAAAATATTAGTATTTTTTAAAACTATAAAACTCCTCTGGAATTTCTTCTAAAAATTTTGACATCCCATAAAAGTCTGCCAAAGAAGTATGAAACATTTTCGGATAAGTGATTACAAGTTTTTCTTTTGCCCGGCTGCACGCCACATAAAAAAGACGCCGCTCCTCTTCTTCCTTCTCGTAATCAAATTTAATTTTGACATGATGTTTGCCTTCACGATTTTCTGTCTGACCATAAACCCCATGCAACGCAGAAGTTACGAAAACATATTTCCACTCGAGACCCTTCGCTGAATGAACCGTAGAAAGATTCACAAAAATTTTATTAGCTTTAAGTTTATTTTCTATATGCTTGATGAGAAATCTGTTTCGATACAAAACCGTAATTTCACTTGGCAAAATTCCTGTCGCCAAAAGTTTTTTGATTGCCACTAAAATATATTCTCCTTCTTGCTCAGAAGTTGACAGCTCAATAATTTCTGGCGAAAAATTTTTACCGTTCTCAGAAATCAAAACTTTATTATATTTTAGTTTCATATTTTTTGACAGCTCATTTATAAATCTGACGATTTCTTCCGTGCTCCGATAATTAGAAGTCAATTTTATAAGTCTTGCATTTTGGAAATCATTTTTGAAGAGCAAAATATTTTCGACCTTCGTCCCACGAAATCCATAAATACTTTGGCAATCATCTCCAACAACCATGAGATTTGAACCTTCGTCGCAAAGAATTTTCAAAAAGTCTCGTTGAATTCCGTTGCTGTCTTGATATTCGTCAACCATAATATATTTATATTTTGACGCTAATTTTTTCCTAAAGTTTGAATCAGTTTGAAGTTTCTCTACTACTTTATTGATTAGCTCTTCAAAATCAAAATCATTATCTTCTTCTGCGCTAGAAAAATTTTCTCCAAGATTTTTTAGAAGATTAAAACACAGTGAGTGAAAAGTTGTGACAGTCATTTTAGTCAAATCTATTTTCAAATGTTCGAGTCGTTCTTTCATTTCGGATGTTGCTTTTTTTGTAAAAGTTATCATCAAAATATTTTCTGGATGGATTTTACAATTGTCCACCATATTTTTTGCCCGATAAACTATGCTCCGAGTTTTTCCTGCTCCCGCCCCAGCTATCACCAAAAAATTTCCTTCGATGGAATTTATTACAAGCAACTGATTTTTTGAAAATTCTGGGCTGTTGAAAGTTAGTTTTTTAATTTCTGTTATTTCTTCTCGCTCAAGTTCGTCCACAAATATTTTTATATCATCAACTTTTTTCAAAAATCTACTTTTTTCTTTGTTCTCAAAAAATTTCATAAAATTCCTTTAAAATAGATTTTCTCCCAAAT
>JBOFDW010000179.1:0-7554 GCA_051647385.1 Fusobacteriaceae bacterium | reverse complement strand
AATCTTTTTGGTGTTGACTTCTATCCTGCTTACCAAAATTTAATTTATGACTTGACTGCATATAACAGCAAATTAATTTTTGATAATTACTCTAACTTAGATTATGAGAAACAGGGAATGAATCCTATAATTGGAGTTGAAACAAAAAGTTTTAATTATGATGGGGTTGAAAATAAAGCTCAAGGTTATAAAGGAAGTCAAAATGCAGTATTTTTTGGCTTTGATTCTTATGGAACAAAAAACTTTAGGTATGGTGCTCTTGGACTCTTCAATAATAATAATGCAACTTTTGAGAACGATGCTAAACTTAGCAACTCTCTAATGTTCCAAGGAAATATTTATTTTGCCTACAAACTTGAAGCTAGCAAAGTTGACTTTTTTGTAAGTCCATATGCAGGAGTTTATAATGGAAAAATAGATAGAAATGTAAATAATAATTCTGTTGAAACAACTTCTAATGGAAATTATTTTGGTTCATTGGCTCGTGTAAATAGAAATTTTGATTTAGGATTTATGTACATTTTACCAGAAGTTCAGTTTGATTATAAAATGAATAACCAAAATAAAATTGAAGAGACAGGAAATGTTTCAGTTAATTTTGAAACAAATTCTACCACTAAAGCTAATTTGCTTGGAGCTGTAAAGTTTGGAAAAATATTTGCTTTTGAAAAAGATTGGAAACTTGATACATCTTTGAGAGCAGATATTAGCCAAGAATTTGGAAATCCTATTGGCGATGTAACTGTTAAAGTTACTGGAGCAGATGTTGGAAGCTACACAATTAATAATTATACAAAGATAGGATCTGAAGTAAATGGAATTGCAAGAATTGCTTTGTCAAAACCTTTCTTCTCGGTTTACACTGAGTACGCTTATACATTATCAAGTGATAGAACCACTGGCGGAACAATTACTAGTGGACTTCAATACAAATTTAATTACTAAATTCCAAAAAAAGCCTCCCAAAAAAAATTTGGTTGGCTTTTTTATTTTGATCGAGAAAAAAATATAAGTGTAAAGAAAATTTCACTTTTGATTTTATCTGTAAATTATAATATAATACACCTCAGAATATATTAAGGGTTGATTTGGTGTTTAAGAAGTTGGAAGAGGTTGTTGCGAGATACAAGGAGCTGTTGGATTTACTTGGAAGCTCTGATTTTCCAAAAAGATAAAAACAACAATAAAAATGTTATCATACAAATTCGTTGAGGAGCTGGCGGACTGAAAGGATATAGTTTTAAAAACAAGTTTAATACGCAAAAAAGAGAGTGAAAGCTCTCTTTTTTATTTGGAAAATAAATAATTTGTTTCATGAATAAAACAATGATATAATAAATAATGTTAATTAAGAAACAAATATTTATTATTGAGTATTTTTGTTTGACGAATTATTTTTTTAAAGTTTCTTTTGTCGATCGTTGCTAGTATTTATTTCAATGCTTACATTTTATTTTGTATTATGAAGCCTTTACAAAAAGTATTCATTACCAAATACAAAGATTTTATTTTACTAATTTATATACTAATATCTTGATAGTAATTATATTTTTATTTTACAAAAAAATGATATAATCTTTATTGAAGTCAAAAATTATCTTGAACTTAAAGCGTCAATCAAAAGTTCAGCAGTAGAAATATTTGTTGCAATAGGAATTTTATGTACGTCTGCCAAACGGATAAGAGCAGTAATATCTGGCTCGTGTGGTTGAGCCATCATTGGGTCTCGCAAGAAAAAAATTGCTTCAATATTTTCCATAGCAATTTCAGCGCCGATTTGTTGGTCGCCTCCAAGTGGTCCAGAAAGGCAACGGTGAATTGTGAGTCCAGTTGCTTCGCTCACCAATTTTCCAGTTGTACCAGTGGCGATAATATTTTGTTTTTTAAAAAATTCCAGATTTGATTTTACAAAGTTGATCATAGTATTTTTCATATTGTCATGGGCGATGATTGCAACTTTTTTCATTTTTCCTCCAAAATATAATTTAGATTTTTTTAATATTATTTATTTTATTATTATACTATATATACCAAAAAATAAAAAGGGGCGGAGTTTATTTGCAAAATCAATTTGGGAAAAAATTTATTTTGAAGGCAATTTTTGTTTCTGTGGTCTCAATTTTAGCTATATATATTTTTATTTATGAAAGGAATAATCAAACTATGAAATTCGAAAAAATTCAGTACGTTGAAAGAAAAACTAAAACTTTAAAAACTGAAAATGTTCCAAGTGAAAATCTTATAAAATTTTTATATTACAATCCTTTTGGAGAAATTTCTCTTGAGGCTCTTGTGAAGCGAAAATTTTTGACAAAATTTTATGGAAGTCAGATGGACAAGAAAAGTTCAGTTAAAAAAATTCCTGATTTTGTGAAAAGTTTAGAAATAGACATGAGCGAGTCTGAAAAAAAAATTGATGACTTTGTTTCTTTCAATGATTTTTTTACGAGAAAATTAAAACCAGATGCTCGTCCAATAGATAAAAATTCTGAATCTTTAGTTTCTCCTGCTGACGGAAAAATTTTAGTTTTTGAAAATCTTAGCGAGACCACAAAATTTTTCTTGAAGGGTGAAAATTTTTCTCTACAAGAATTTTTGAAAGATGAAAAATTAGCAAAAAAATACGAAGGTGGAACTTTTATAATTGTTCGACTTGCACCAGTGGATTATCACAGATTTCATTTTCCTGCTGATGGTAAAATTTCTGAAAATAAAAAAATTGATGGCTATTATTATTCTGTATCTCCTCACGCAATTAAGAGAAATTTTAGAATTTTTTGTGAAAACAAACGAGAATATTCTGAGTTGGCTACAGAAAAATTTGGAGATATTTTACTCGTCGAAGTTGCGGCAACAATGGTTGGTGGAATGACACAAACTTATTCCCCAAAAAGTTTTGTGAAAAAAGGTGATGAGAAAGGCTATTTTTATTTTGGTGGTTCAACAACAATAATGTTGCTAGAAAAAGATAAAGTAAAAATAGATTCAGATATTTTAGAGAATTCCAAAAAAGGTCTTGAGACAAAAATTTATATGGGTGAAAAAATTGGAGTTACTTTAAAATAATAAAAAATAATATTTCAAATATTATTTTTTGGTTATAATTAGGAAAGAATAAAATTTATAATGAGCTGGTAAAGTATGAGAAATAAAAATAGAAAATTTTTTATAATTGGAGATATAATAATTTATTTTATATTAGGAATTTTTTTTGCCGTACTTGGGATGAAAATTTTGAGTACAGAAAATATTTTTCCGTCAAGAGCAGAAATTTACGTTAATAATAAATTGATTTATACTCAAAAACTTCAAAAAGATCAAAAGAAAATTTTTATAGAAACGGATATCGGCGTTGTTGAAGTAGAGTTTAAAAATAATATGGTGCGAGCTATCAGCTCAAAATCACCACGAAAACTTATTGTGAAACAAGGTTGGGCAAAAAATTCAGGTGATTTATTAATTGGAATTCCAGATAAAATGGTAATCAAAATTATTGGAAGCAAAGGAGACGAGTTAGATGGAATCGCAAGGTAGAAAGGCATTTGTCACAAAATTATTTTTGGCATTTGCGGCAGTTGTTGTCATTCAAGATATTTTACAAAGGGCTAATGGGGTCTCTGGTCTACTTGCAAGAGTGGCTGGATATTTTTTGCCGTTTATTTATGCGTCATTTTTTGCAATTCTAATTCACCCTATATCAGCAATTTTTGAAACAAAATTAAAAATGAAGAGATGGATTGCAATTTTATGTTCTTTTATTTTTGTGCTAGGAGCGATTGTACTTTTAATTTTAGCTGTTATTCCTGGATTTATCGACAGCACTGCAAAATTTATTGATCGAGCACCAAAGCTTGAAAATGATTTGAATATTTATACGACAAAAATTATTTCTTATGTTGATAAGAGTGGATTTCTCAATGCCAAAATAGAAGATATCAAAAATAATGCAATAAAGTATTTACAGGATAATATCCTTAATTACGCAAAATATTTGAGTTTGAATATTATAAATATTTTCACAACTTTTTTTCAAATTATAATTGGATTTTTGCTGGCAATATTTTTTATTTATCGGCGAGAATATTTTGAGAAATTATTGGAAAATATAGTTCATCTTTTTATGAGCAAAGAAAAAACTTCTGAGATTATGCATTTTTTTGATGAATCACGAAAAATATTTTTGAATTATCTTTGGGGGAAATTAATTGCGTCAGTCTTTGTTGGGTTACTTTCTTTTATACTAATGTTTTTTATGAAAGTTCCGTACGCAGGATTAAACGCAGTACTTTTTGGAGTTGGAAATATGATTCCATATATCGGAGCGTTTTTGTCTCTAACGGTTTCAATAGTTTTTGTAGTAATCGAAAATCCGTCGGCTGTTTTATATTTATTAATTGCAAATATTGTTACACAACAAATCGACGGATATATTATAAGTCCAAAAATTATTGGGAAAACTGTTGGCATGAATAGTTTCTGGGTAATTACTGGAGTTTTAATTGGTGGAGCAGTTGGAGGAATTGTTGGAATGATTTTTGGAGTGCCAGCAATTGGAGTACTAAAATATATTTATCATATTCAAATGAAAAAAGTTCAAGAAAAAGATCAGCGAGATAGCGAGTCTACAAAAAGTAAAATAAATGAATTTATAAAAAAGATAAAGAGTTAAAAATTAAAACTTTATAAAAAAAATACAAATTACAATCAATTTTTTTTAGCTGGAGGTTACGGAATGAAAATCGATTTGCATATGCACTCAAAATTTAGCGATGATGGAGAATTATCAGTTGAAGAAATTCTCGAATTAGCAAAAAAGAATTCTGTGTCAGAAATTGCAATAACGGATCACAACAGCGTAAAAGGTGTTGAGCAGGCAATTAATTATGGGAAAAAAATCGGTGTGAAAGTTTTCTCTGGAGTTGAACTTGATTGCACACACATGGGAATAAATTTGCATTTACTCGGTTATGGATTTGATTATAAAAATCCTGTTTTTGAAAAAATTGAGCAAGATATTTTTGACCAAGAAATAATTGCGGCAAAAGAAAAAATAAAAAAAATTCGTGAGAATACAGATTTTAAAATTAATGAAGCAGAAATTTTCAAGATGGCTGACGGAAAAATTGTTACAGGTGAAATTATTGGTGAACATATTTTGGAAAATCCAGAAAATAAAAACAACAAACTTGCACAGCCATATTTAAATTCTGGAGAAAAAAACGACATGCCTTTTGTACATTTCTATTGGGATTTTTTTTCGCAGGGCAAAGTTGCATACGTTCCAATAAATTTTTTGAGTTTGCATGAGGCAATAAAAATATTGAAAAATGCTGGTGGCATAACTGTGCTTGCACATCCTGCAAATAATTTGAAAGCCAATACAGATTTTATTCATGAGATATTAAAAGAAAATATTGATGGAATAGAAGTTTACAGTAGCTATCATAAACATTCTGACATAGAATTTTATGAAAAAATTGCAAAAGAAAAAAATTTATTAATTACGTGTGGTACGGATTTTCATGGAAAAAATAAACCTAAAATTCATCTTGGCGAATTTAATAATAAAATAAATTTTGAAAATATAAGTAAAAAATTAAATTTATTATTAGAGAAAAATATATAAAATTTTATAAATCAAAAAATACAAATTAAAATATTTTGGTGGTGAATTATAGAAATGATAAAAGTTTGGGATAAAGATTGCACAGAAATAATTACGAAATCAAAATTGCCAGGCACAGATTTTGTGATAAATCCATACATCGGATGTTCTCACGCTTGCATGTATTGTTATGCAAGTTTTATGAAAAGATTTTCCAAAATTGAGGACGATTGGGGTAAATTTTTGGTTGTAAAAAATTGGCAGAAAATAAATCTTAAAAAACTTGCGGGAAAAAGAGTTTTACTAAGTTCCGTTACTGACCCATACCAGCCACACGAAAAAATTTATCGTTCCACAAATAAAATTTTGCAGGATATTCAAAACTCTGGTGCAAAAATAGAAATTTTAACAAAATCAAAACTGATTCTAAATGATATAGATGTTTTGAAAAATATAAAAGATTTGCGAGTTGGGATTTCCATCTCATCATCGGACAATTCTTTTTTGCGAGATATTGAACCACTTGCCAGTTCTTATGAAGAGCGAATAAAGATACTAAAAGTTTTGAAAAAAGCTGGAATTGATACTTATTTATTTATTTCGCCTATTTTTCCTGAGATAACAAACTTCGATAAAATTATAGAAGATTCAAAAGATTTTGTAAATGAAATTTATTTTGAAAATTTGAATTTAAAAGGCTTATATAAAAAAAATATTCTAGAATATATCAAAATAAAATATCCAGAAAAAATTTCTCTTTATGAAAAAATTTTTAATTCCAAAGATTTTAATTTTGAATATTGGAATTCTCTTAAAAATAAAATATCAAAAAAATATGAGAATGCAAAATTTAAAACTAGAATATATTTTTTTCATGATGAAATAAAAAAATCTTAATATTTATAATTATTTTTATTTTTTTTACCTGGTGCAAGATTTTCTTGCACCTAAATAAACGTGACCTCTTTTAATTATAATAGTATATTATTATTTATACAGAAAATAAATCATTATAAATTTAGGGGGAATATTTTTCAAACAAAGTTACACCAAATATGAAACAAAAATTGTTCAGGCATGCTTGAACGTTCCTAGGGCTTAAAGGAATAATCGGTGGGGCATGAGAAAATTATTTAAAATTTTAATTTTGAAATTTTATTTTTTTCTCCCAGAGTATGGATTTGAATCTAGCCGGTTTGGATGCTTTTATAAAAGCATTGGGGGTCTCTGATTTTGGCGAGGTCTTAAAAGCTCGCCGCAAAACTTCCTGCGTAAGAAGTGCGAGCCCCACTTGGGGTAGGGAACATGGGTTCTTTTTTTTTGACATGTAAAATCAGAGTTACTATACCTTTCACACATGAAATTTGTTAATAATTTCTGGTATTAGATTTTTCTAAAAAATAAAAGTGAGTAACATAAGTTACTCACTTTTATTTTTCCAGAGCCAAAATATTTTCAGCTCAAATTTATTTATTGTGATAAGTTTTATTTTTTACCTTTAGTGTAAGCTCCTCCAGAACCAAACACGTCAACTATTTTTGACTTGTAGTATTCCTTCATCTCTTCTTTTGCAACTCCTAAATATTTTCTTGGATCAAACTCATCAGGTTTCATTGCAAAAACTTTTCTCACTGCAGCAGTGAAAGCAAGTCGTCCATCTGTGTCCACATTTATTTTTGCCACACCAGACTTTGTACCACCACGAAGTTGTGTTGCAGGAATTCCCATTGCATCATCAATTTTTCCGCCATACTCTTTTATCATCGTGATATATTTTGCAGGAACTTCAGATGACCCGTGAAGAACTATCGGGAATCCAGGAAGTCTTCTTTCAACTTCTTCAAGAATATCAAGTCTAAGTTTTGGATCTTCACCTGGTTTAAATTTATGTGCACCGTGAGATGTTCCAATAGCTATTGCCAAAGAATCAACTCCAGTTTTCTTAACAA
>JBOFDW010000178.1:0-13800 GCA_051647385.1 Fusobacteriaceae bacterium | reverse complement strand
CCACGTAATAAATATCTTTCTGCTCTGAAGGCATTGCATCAATATATTCTTTCAAAGTTATATATTTTTCTTCTTTGGAAGATTTGAAGATTAAAAGATTTTGCAATTTTTCTTTGTTCATACCAAACATATCTTGAATTCCGAACTTTATATTTCGTCCAAATGATTCCCAAATTTTTATATATTTTTCTCTATCGTCTTTCAACATTTTTTCAAGCTCAGTAATAATTTTCTTCTCAAGATTTTTTGCAATGGCAGAAAGCTCACTATTTTTTTGAAGAATTTCACGAGAAATATTTAGTGACAACGAATCACAATCAACTAGACCTTTTACAAAGCTAAAATATTCTGGAATAAGTTCTTCACACTTGTCCATGATGAAAACATTTTTCGTGTAAAGTTGCAATCCACGCTTAAATTCTTTCGTGTAAAAATCATATGGAGTCTTGGCTGGAATAAATAAAAGTGCAGTATACTCAAGGTTACCTTTCACATCGATGTGCATATTGTGAATTGGATCTTCCCAGTCGTGAAAGTTTGACTTGTAAAACTCTCCATATTTTTCTGGTGTAAGGTCAGCCTTCTTCTCTTTCCAGATAGGCTTTGTTGAATTTACAGTCTCTTCACCAATAATTATTGGGTATCTCACATAGTCAGAATATTTTTTGATTAAAGATTTCAGCTTAAAGTCTTCGATAAATTCCAAATCTTCTTTATCGTCTCGCACGCTGAGAATAATTTTTGTCCCTCTTTCCGCCTTATCTATTTCTTCTATCTCGTAGCTACCGTCTCCAGTAGAAGTCCACCGAACACCTTTTTCTGAGTTTGGAGACTTTGTTTCTAATATGATTTTATCAGCAATCATAAATGCAGAATAAAATCCAACTCCAAATTGTCCAATAATTTCGGTCTCTTTCTTTTTCTTGTCTCCTTTTATTTCCTCAGAGAAAGCTTTTGAACCTGACTTTGCAATCGTCCCAATATTTTCAGTGACCTCTTCATAAGTCATTCCTATACCATTATCGGTGATGACGATTTCTTTTTTGTCCTTGTTTCCAGACACGGTAATCTTGAAGTCTTTATCTTCTCCAAGAATATCGGTCTTTGTTAGAGACTTGAATTTTAGTTTGTCGATGGCGTCTGACCCGTTGGAGATGAGTTCACGCAAGAAAATCTCCTTGTGAGTGTAAATTGAGTGAATCATTAAATTTAATAATTCCTTGGTTTCAGCCTGAAAATTCTTTGACTCTTTTCTCATTGCTATTTTTTCCTCCTAAGTTAATATATTTATAAAACTCTTGCGAGCTTTATTCCTAATCAAAAACAACTTCTTCTGTTGACTTCAACTTTACAAAATGGCCGTCCAAAGTTTCGTTATGGTGATTTATTATTTGAGAAGCAAGAAGCACTTTATTATCACAAGTACTATGTGCATCTTTTACCAATTCTATTTCATATCCATGTGACCGACCAACTCTGCAAGTTGTATCAATACAATACTCTGTCATTAATCCGCAAACTACAAGAGATGTCGCACCAAGTTTTTTTAGCTCATCATTTAGTTTCGTACCCAAAAAAGGATTTGGAGTATCCTTATCTATGATTAAATTTTCAGAACTGTAATTTAGTTTCGGATGAATATTAAAATTTGCATGTGTTTTTGCAAGCTCACCTGAATTTTCAAAATGCCTTACAAAAATAATCGGTGTCTTTGAGGCTCTAGCTTTGTTAATCAAAATATTTATATTATCCAAAATCCTGTTCGAGTCAAAAATATTTAAATTTATAACTCCAATTTGGACATCAATAACTAGTAGAACTTTTTTACTCATGAATTCTCCTTTCAAAATAAAAGTTTTAATTTTTATTTATCTCTTTAATATTTATATTTCTAAAATTTTTCTCTCTTAATTTTTTACTATCAAGCTTTGCCCATCCATCTCAGCTGGTTTTTTGATATCCAAAATTTCTAGCATAGTTGGAGCAAGGTCAGCAAGTTTTCCGTTCTGAACTTTTGCGTTCTTATATTTTTCCGATACAAGAATGAATGGAACTTTGTTTGTTGTGTGAGCTGTATAAGGAACATGAGTTTCTGGATCTTCCATGAGCTCTATATTTCCATGGTCAGCTGTTATTAAAACTGTACCGTCTTTTTCAAGCATTTTATTTACAACTCTTTTTACGCAACTATCTATTTCTTTAACAGCTTTTATAGCTGCACCCATTATTCCAGTGTGCCCCACCATATCTGGATTAGCATAATTTATAATTATGACATCATATTTATCAGAGTCAATTGCATTTAGAGTTGACACAGTTAATTCTTCAGCTGACATTTCAGGCTGCAAATCATACGTTGCGACTTTTGGTGAATTGACAAGAATTCTGTCCTCATTTTTATAAGCAATTTCTTTTCCGCCGTTGAAGAAAAAAGTTACGTGTGCATATTTTTCTGTCTCAGCAGTGCGAAGCTGAGTAAGTCCAGCCTCAGAAATTATCTCTCCAAAAGTATTTGCAATATCTTTATCCACATAAATAAAAGGAGCATTTATTGTTGCGTCATATTGTCTCATGCAATAATAATTTATATTTGGATAAGGACGCTCAAAATTTGAAAATTCCTTGTCGTTCATTGCTCGTGTAATCTGACGAGCTCTGTCTGGACGATAATTAAAGTTTATAAATACATCACTAGGTTTCACTACTCCATCAATATTTATAATTGTAGGGTTAACAAACTCGTCTGTCTTATCTTCGGCGTAACATTTAGCAATGGCTTCCCCAGCTGTTTTAGCTTTATCTCCTTCACCATAAACCATAGTTCTGTAAGCTTTTTCTGTTCTTTCCCAGTTTTTATCTCTGTCCATAGCAAAATATCTTCCTGAAACTGTTGCTATCTGACCGACACCTATCTCTTTCATTTTTGACTCAAGCTGTTTGATAAAACCTTCACCAGATCTTGGAGCTGTGTCTCGACCATCCAAGAAAGCATGAACGTAAACTTTTGCGAGTCCATAATTTTTAGCCATCTGTAAAAGTCCATACAAATGTGTGATGTGTGAGTGAACTCCACCGTCAGAAACCAGTCCTCCAAAATGTATAGAGCTGTTTGTGGATTTTGCTTTTTCAAAAGCCTTAACTAACACTTCTTTCTTAAAGAAATTTCCAGTACGAACATCTCGACTAATCTCAACAAGTGGTTGATAAATTATTCGTCCAGCACCAATATTCAAGTGCCCAACTTCAGAATTTCCCATCTGACCATCAGGTAGACCAACTTCTTCACCAGAAGCTTCAATCTCAGAGTGAGGATACTTATTTATAAGGTCGATAATATTTTGTGGGTTAGCTTCTTTGATAGCATTTTTATAGCTGTCATTTTTGCTAATTCCCCAACCATCAAGTATCATCAACATCAAAGGTTTTTTTGTCATTTAATTTCCTGCCTTTACTATTACTTCAAAAACTTTAGCATCAAGTGAGGCACCACCAACAAGACCTCCATCTATATCAGGTTGTTTTAAAAGTTCTGCTGCATTGGCTGCATTCATTGAACCTCCATATTGGATAACAATTTTTTCAGATATTTCTTTTCCAAAAAGTTCTGCAAGACAGTCTCTTATCTCTTTGTGAGTCTCTTCAGCCATTTCTGGAGTAGCAGTTTTACCTGTTCCGATTGCCCATACTGGTTCATACGCAACGATTATTTTTTTTGCGTCATCAGCAGAAATTCCAGCAAGTCCACCTTTAACTTGTCTTGTATTGACTTCTTTGGTCTTACCAGATTCTCTTTCTCCAAGTTTTTCACCAATACACAAAATTGGAATTAACCCACATGCCAAAGCTGCCTTAACTTTTTGATTGATGAAGTCGTCAGACTCATTAAAATATTCCCTTCTCTCAGAGTGTCCAAGTATTACATACTCCACACCAATAGCTTTTAGCATTGGAGCTGAAATTTCTCCTGTAAATGCACCAGAATCTTTTGGGTAAATATTTTGTGCAGCAATTTTCACATTAGAACCTGCCGCTGCTTTCGCAAGGTCAGCCAGCATTATTGATGGAGCACCAATGACAACGTCAACATTTTTATAATTTGAAATTAGGTTTTTTAACTCGTTTATAGTAGCAACTCCTTCTGCGTTGGTCTTGTTCATCTTCCAATTTCCTGCAATAACTTTTCTTCTCATAATATTCCTCCTGATAAATTTTATTTCTCTTGATTTTTAATAGATTTTTTAATATCTTTAAAATTTTTTTCTATACTCAAATTTTATCATGTAAACCCAAATTTGACAAACAGCAAAATTTTCTTGTATTTGTCTGATTATAATTTAATCCTTTTTGACAAAGCTATGACCTGCTGAAAATGCAAAGGCATAAATTTTACAGCTCTTATTTTTCTTAATGATTTCATTAGAAATTTCTGTTATAGTTGCACCTGTTGTCAAAATATCGTCCACCAGCAAAATATTTTTACCAGTCAAATCTTCATCGATTGAAAAAGCGTCCAACAAATTTGCTGTCCGCTCTTCTTTTGAATTTAAGTTATACATATGCTCGGTATTTTTCTTACGAAATATTTTTTTATACGGGATATTTCCATATTTTAAAATTTCTTCCACCTGATTAAATCCACGTTCAATAAGTCTGTTCTCACTTATTGGCACAGGAATTACAATATCGATTTGCTTTTCGGCAATAAGTTTTCGTATATTGTTTCCCATGAGTTCACCGATAACTTTCCCAATGTATTTCTGATTTTTTAGCTTGAAATTCGTGATGAGATTTCTAATCTTATCATTATAATAATAAACATAAAAATAGTCCCCAGTATTCTTGAGCGTCAAATTTTTCTTTAGGTACGTAACACATTCTTTGCAAATATAGCGGTCATTTGATGCCAAACTTTTTTTGCACATGGAACATTTCTCGGTGAACAAAATATTTTTAATACTCTGGATTAAGTTTTCCACCAACAGTCCCTTCGATATTTTTTTCTGCTTTTGCACGTTCTTTTTTTTCTTCACGGTCAACAATAGCTGCCGCATACATTTCTACAAACCCACAATTTGCACAAGTCTTCATGTAATAAGTTCCCAAGCTGATTTTGAACTTTGCCTCCTTCTCAGGAAAAATCGCAGTCTTCACATAATAATCAGTACTTCCACACTTTAGACATTTATAGTCCAATCTCATCACCCCACAAAATATCTTGAACCCAGTCGATTTTCTCTCCAGTAAAAACTATCAAATCAAATCGTAAGTCCATATTTTTGTAATCTTTTGAAATTATATAACCCTCTGCCACTTCGGACATACGCCGCATTTTTTCTTTGTTAACAGCACTATGACCACCGCCAAATATATTTGTCGCTCTATATTTCACTTCAATAAAAATTATCGTGTTATCTTTTTGCATTATTAAATCAAGCTCACGCCTGCCGTGATAAAAATTTTTGTCCAAAAATTTGTAGCCCTTTGTCTCCAAAAAAGCTCTTGCTTTGTCCTCGAAATTATTCCCTATTCCTCTTTTTCCTATCAAGATTCATCAGCAGTTTCCTGAAAAATATTTCTCAAGAAAGTTTTTCTATGAACAGGACTTGCACCAATGTCCAGCAATATTTTTCTGTGCAATGCCGTGCCATAACCTTTGTGCTTCTCAAATTTATACTCTGGATATTCTTTGGCAAGGTCACACATAATTTTATCCCTTGTAGTCTTGGCAATTATTGAAGCTGCTGCAATGGCAAGACTCTTTGAATCTCCTTTCACAAGAAAATCTTGCTCGCCTTCGTAACCTCTTATTTTTATATTGCCATCTACCAAAACTTTTTTACCTGAGAAATCTATATCAAGTTTTTCCAGTGACCGTCTCATAGCTAAAAAATTAGCATTCAAAATATTTAGATCATCTATTTCTTGCTCAGAACTTAACCCAACGCCAATATGAAAATGTTCTTCTATTACAGATACTAATTCTTCACGTTTTTTTTCTGTGAGCTTTTTTGAGTCGTTGATGCTGTCTAATTTTTCAGAATATTTTTTTAGGAATGCACATGCTGCAACTACAGGACCAGCAAGAGGACCACGACCAGCCTCGTCCACCCCGATAATTTCACCGTACTTTTTATCAAACTCGTATAGCTCGTTCATGTTAGCTCCTTGAAATTTCCTGCAAATTTTTTCTCTAATTTATTATCAAGATTATAGCATAATTTTTAGAAAATATTAATACTCATATAAAAAAGTTTGGCAGAGAATTTTTAGGGGAAGGAAAAATTAAGACCAGCTCGCAATTACAATTGAGTAAGAGCAAGCTGGATTTTTTGTTGTGGGGAAATTATTTTTTAAAGATGAAAATATGCTCGTGAGCTATGAGCAAAAAGTTATTCACTCGTTTTTCCCAAGCTCGAGTTTTACTACAATTATATTGTACTTTGATAATATCTTCTTTCAGATGAAAATTATTCTGCAAAAAGACCTCCATTAATTTTGAGGCAAGTGGAATATATTCGCCTCTACGTCTCACGTCACCAATCACGATGGCACAAAAAGAATTTGGCTTCAAGACTCTAAAAAGTTCTTGAGCAACAAAATTTATCTCGCTCAAAAATTTTGCAGGGTCAGAAATATTGGACAAATCATTCGCTAAATTTCCATCAGAATATTTTATGATATCCAAATATGGAGGATGAGTCAAAATCAAATTTATACTTTCAGTTGGAATTTTCAATAGATTTCTTGCGTCGCTTAAAAATAATGTCTGACTATATTTTCCATCCAAATTTTCCAAGCATTTTTTTGTCGTGGTCAATGAGTTAAAATTTATGTCAGAGCCAATGCCACGACGGTTTAATATTTTACATTCGATGAGAGTCGTGCCGCCTCCGACCATGGGATCTAAAATTATTTCATCCTCGTTGCTATACTTCAAAATAATATTTCTTGCAACTTGTGGAGAAAAATTCCCTGAGAACTTAGAATTGTGCGTTGCCCAATCTCCTCTTTTAGGAAAAGACCAAACAGTAGAACCTTCCAATATTGTTTCCACGTGTGCAACGTCCTTTATAATTTTTTATAATTCTGCTATAAGTCTTGGTATAATTCCGTCCTCTAGATCTTTTAAAGTATAAACGTGTTCAAGTTGCTCATAAGCTTCCTCAAAATCATTTCTTGAGCCATCCCACCCTTTACCGTCTGTAATCCAAATGAAATTTAATCCTTCAAATTCTTTTATTTTATTTCCTAGCTTGGTATAACTTTCTGCTATGGATGTAGGCTTCGAACCAGACACGCCATAATAATTTACTTCTATTAACAAAAAATTTCCATTAGCAGTTTTTGCAACGAAATCAAATTTTTTCTTTTTTGTTTCCCTGTTTTTATTATTGATATAAACTATTTGACTCAGAATATCTGTTGTCCATTTCTTTTTAACTTTTGCTGATGTAGCCTGAGCCAAATAAACACAGTCAGATTCTTTCAGATATTTCTCTACTCTAGATTCCATTATTTTCCCAGAACGGTTTTTTCTGGCGTTTGTATCTAGACCAACTTCAACACCATAAACATAATCAACAAAACTGGTAATTTTCCTGTCACGAAGCAAATCGATAAGTCCAGATTTTTCCAAAAATTCATATTGATTTCCTTCATGTATATTTGCTTCTTCAAAGTTATAAACAACATAATCAGCATCATAAATAGTAATTTTTTTATCTCTTGCTGCTAGGAGAATCGGAAGAGCAGTTATAATTTTTGGGAATTCTGTTATAAGCTCATTAAATTTTGTTTCAATATCGTCACTGCCAATCAAACCGTTTAGCAAATTTAATTCATTTGTAAATTTTTTGACGTTGCCACTAACTTTTTTGAAGTCAACATAATAACCATAATTTGCTATGGTTTCCTTCAAGCTACCCATAATTTCTTCAAACGTTCTCTTCACAATTTTCTCCTCTAGAATATTTAATAGTTTTTCACTAAAATTTCTGTAATTGCACCACGATTGTTGCTGTCAGAATTTATCATCCTAGTTGCCCCAACTCTTTGTATATGAAAATATTTCGCTGAATATAAATCATCAAAAAAATTATCTTGCTCATCCAAAACTTTTGGATCGGAATTACTTAATAGCAAATCAGCACAACGTCTATGAAATCTTTTGCAAACTTCCGCAAGTTTAATTTGCTCTACATCAGTGAAAGAACTTTTGGTATAAGAATTAAATCCGCTCTTCGTAACTGGTCTATAAGGTGGGTCAAGATACACAAAACTTTTTCCAGCTAAATGTTTCAACAGAGTCTTCGCCATGCTTGAAAAATCTTTGTTATAAATTGTCACAATGCTTTTTCCACTTGAATTTTTTTTATTAAGAAATTTTGAAATCTTACGCAAAGTTTCACCGTCATAAATACACGGATTTTTTTTCGTTTGCCCCCACGGAACATTAAACTCGCCCTTAGAATTTTCTCTATAAAGTCCATTGAAATTTGTCTTGTTCAAGAAAATAAAATACGCAGCCTCAAGAATTTTGTCCTTTAAATTTGAGTTGAACTCCTTCCGAATCTCATAAAATTTTTCCTCTTGACCGCTTTCATCAAGTTTGAGATATGACCTCTTAATTTTCTCCAAAGTTTTTATCAAACCTTCAACATCAGATTTGATTACTCGATAAATATTTATGAGCTTAGAATTTGAGTCGTTCAAAATATATTCGTCGAAGTCGTAATTTTCAGCCACATAAAAAAACAATGCTCCTGCACCGACGAACATCTCAACGTAAACTTTATTCTTCCCCCTGCTCTTTTTTATATGATTTGGGAAATTTTTTTCCAGCTCCAGCAACAGTTGGTTTTTACCACCAGCCCATTTTAAAAACGGTTTCATCTTCACTCACCTAAATTTTTTTATCTCTACAAAATCGATCTAGATTATAACTTATAATTTGAAAATGATCCACAAAATGATCTGAGCATGGAGGTCAAAACTTTCTCACTCCAATTTTATCTGAATGTCATCGCTTGTCATCTTTTTGTAACCGAGTCCAGCCCCTACTGCTTATGAATTGTCATCGGTTTTGCTGTTTTTTTCAAATCATATACCCTCTAAAAAAAATTTAACACAGAAATATTTAGCACCAAAATATTTTGTGGAGGGACTACACCCTAAAAAAGTGATGACAATGATGACAACCTAATAATCATAAAGGATAAAACGATGACAATTTGATGACAAAATAATGACAAAATATTTTTGTCACATTAGGGATTTTTTCTTTTGCCAAAAAATATATCCACCCTCAATTTAATCTAAGCTCCAAATTTCTGTTGTGCTTTTATTTTCAGTAAAACTTATATATGAGCTGAGATTTTTAGCTTTGCAAATTTCTTGTTGCGTTTTGTGTTTTGCTTTTTACAGAGGTCAAACACTAGCGGTTAGACACTTGTTGTGCTTTTGTCTGTTTTTTCATTTCTAATACCCTCTAAAAAAAATAATTTACAGAAAAATATTTGACTCTAAAAAAAATGCACGGAAAATTTCATGAAAAAAAGCACAACATTACAACAACCCAATAAACATAAGGGAAATAATCACAACAAAAGTCACAACAGAGTCGCAACAACTTTTTTAAAAAGCACTACAAAAAATAAAAAATATAATTGAGGACTGAGTTTTTTTAATTTTATCCAAATTTAAGTTCAGCCAAATATTTTCAAAAATATATGCGCTCGATATTTACTGTGAGCTCTTTCTTTCAATCAGTTTATAATTATTTAACTCCTATAAATTGCACTCTTTCAGTTGCTTCTTCAAAGTCATCGTGTCCAAAAGTTCAAGTGTGGAGTTGGTTCGCTTATGCTCCAAAACGATTGCCTTGTACAAAGGCGAGAAATTTGAGTAGTGTTCCATGCCATCATTGCTGAACATGTCGTCCAAGTAGGAATAAAATTCCTGCTCAAGTTCTGGTGTGCAATTTATTAGATTTTTCATTGCTAAAAATACTTGAACAAGGTATTTGCAATTATAAAGTTGCCTGTCGTATTTTACTTTAGGCGCGATTATTTGAGTGTCTTGCAAAGTGATGCTAACTTTTTTCTTGAGTCTACCTGACAAAATCTCTCGCCAAATTTATACAAAATATCTGTATTTTTAAATTTCTCATAAATTTCAAGTTCAGTCTTATTATTATTGGAAAGCCTTACAGGTATGATTCTGTTCTTGAGGCTCACGTCTGAAAGTTCAGTCTCGCCCGAAATAATTATCGGAGCGCAAAGTTTGAACTCCTTGAGCTTGTCCTTAACGCCGGCTTTACTCAAATGTTTGTTGTCATAATCACATCTAAGGGTGGAAAATAGGTCGACTAAAATTTGTCGATATTTTTTATTGCCTAAAATTAAGTGTTAGAAAATTTCATGTTTTTAAATTTCCTTTAGTTCCCGACTTTGAAAGAAATTATTTTTAATTGTTCAAATTAATAGGAAATTTTCCACTGGAACTTTCATGCAAAGTCTACCTAAAATTTATTGACAAAATTTACGCAAATTTTTAAACCTTGATTATTTTTAAAAAATGATTTAAAATGATATATTATATTTCTTTTTTACGGAGGAATCTTTATGAGCAAGCTTACCAAATTTCTGCCAATAATAAGTATTATTGTTATTATATTTCTTATTTTTAATGTTGGATTAGATCTTTTTTTCAATGAAAAATATTATTATACTCCTGATTTTTCTAAGATGAACATAGAAGACGCTGTTTCAGCTGTGCAAAATACACCAATAAAAATTCAAGTTGGCTCTGAAGAATTTTCATCAGAACCAGCTGGCACGATATTTTTGCAAGAGCCAGAGGCAGGAAGAGTTGTAAAAAAAGGCAGAGTCATAACTGTGCTTGTGAGCAAAGGTCAGAACGAAAAAGTTGTTCCTGATGTTGCTGGAATAAATGTTGAAGATGCACATTCAATTATTCAGAGCAAAGGATTTTCATTTGGGAATCTCGTAAAAGTTTTTGCAAATTTGCCAGAGGGTCAAGTTATAGCCACAGACCCAAGCTCAAACGAGGTTGCTCCAATGTCAAACCAGATAAATATTTTGGTTGGGACTCAAACTGCACCAGCAAATTTTTATTACGATGAATAAAAAACTGGAGCTGATAATTTGATAGGGCGAATTATAAATAAGATACAAGGTTTCTACTATGTTGATGTAGAAGGAAAAGTTTTTGAGTGCCATCTAAGAGGGTTACTCAAGAAAATTGACAAGAAAGAAAACTGTGTTGTTGGGGACATAGTTGAGATAAGCGACGAAAATTATATCACAGAAATTAAGCCACGAAAGAATTTGTTGTTAAGACCAGTAGTGTCTAATATAGATTTTTTGGTGATTCAATTTGCTGTAAAAAATCCTGTGATAGATTATGAGCGGTTAAATATTTTGTTGCTCCATAGTTTCTATCAAAAAATTCAGCCAGTAATTATAATAAATAAAATAGACTTGGTAAATTCTGACGAGCAGAAAGAAATTTCCAATAATCTTTCGTATCTCAAAGATATTAATGTGCCTATATTTTTTATTTCACAAGAAAAAAATATTGGAATTATTGAGCTTGAGGATTTTTTGAAGGGAAAAGTTTCAGCATTTGCAGGACCAAGTGGAGTTGGAAAGTCTAGCATAATAAATATGCTCCAAGATGTTAAAGACCTCAAGACTGGTGCTACAAGCGAGCGACTAAAAAGAGGTAAGCACACCACACGTGATAGCAATCTTATGCCCATGAAAATTGGAGGATTCATAATTGATACTCCGGGATTTTCTTCCGTGGAAGCTCCTGAAGTGAAAAATCAAAGTGAGCTCGAAAATCTTTTTCCAGAATTTTTGTCAAAAGAAAAACATTGTAAATTTAAAAATTGCATCCATATTAATGAGCCAAACTGCGAAATAAAAAATTTGGTTGAGCAAGGAAAAATATCAGAGTACCGTTATAATTTTTATAAAAAAATTTACGAGAATTTAAAATCGACGAGGTGGAACAAGTATGACTAAAAATATTTTAATAGCACCATCTATTTTATCTGCTGATTTTAGTATTTTACGTGAGGAACTAAAAAACATTGAAGAGGCAGGGGCTGACTGGGTGCATATTGATGTCATGGACGGAAATTTTGTGCCAAACATAACTTTTGGTCCACCTGTTATAAAATCTATCCGTAAGCACTCAAAACTTTTTTTTGACGTGCATCTCATGATAGATTCTCCAGAAAGATATCTTGAAGAATTTGCCAAAGCTGGAGCTGACATGATAACAGTTCATGCTGAGTCAACTAAACATTTACACAGAACTATTCAACAAATAAAATCTCTAGGAAAAAAAGCTGGTCTTTCGTTTAACCCAGCAACTTCACTGGAAAACTTGAAATATATAATTGATGACTTGGACATGATTTTGGTTATGAGTGTCAACCCTGGATTTGGCGGTCAAAGTTTTATCCAGTCAGCTGTTAAAAAAATAGCCGATATAAGAGCTATGAATAAAAATGTTGATATCGAAGTTGATGGTGGAATTAACGATGAGACTATAAAAATTTGTGCACAAGCTGGGGCGAATATTTTTGTTGCTGGTTCATATATTTTTTCTGGTGATTATAAGGAACGAATTCAAAAATTAAAAGCCCAATTAAAATAAGAACATAAAAATTAACTCAAAACTAAAATCAGTACAGGGGTAAAAATGAAAAGAAATATCAATAGAGTTAACGAAATTCTCGAAGAATTCTATAAAGTTTTTTTCAAGATAGAGGACAACGCTCTAAAAATTGGTATAAAAGAATTGACTCATAACGAGCTTCACATTATTGATGCAATTGGGTCTTCGACTTTTACTATGTTTGAACTTTCAGAAAAATTAGGAACAACTATGGGGACAGTCACCGTTGCCATTGCAAAACTTGAGAAGAAAAAATTTGTATTACGAACTCGCTGCTCAGAAGACAAGAGAAAAGTTTATGTCTGCTTAGATGAAAAAGGCAAAGACGCCTTAAAGTATCACAAAGATTATCACAAAAAACTTTTATCGTCTATTACTCCAAATATTTCTGAAGAAGATTTGGAGAAATTTACTGCGACACTGGAAAGTATTTTAGTAAATTTGAAGAGCAAACTTTAGCAAAATAATTATGAAGAAAAATTCTTAATATAAAAAATACTAGCCTTGTTTTTTTTGCTAGGTCATGTTATAATTTTTAGCGAGTTAACAATTATTAATTTATAAACAAAAAATATTTTATAGGAGTGGAATTATGAAAAAACTTTATGTAGCAATTTTATTGGTAATGGTATCAACTTTTTCTTTTGCGTTAGATTTTTATGTGCTTGGTGGTGTGAGTGCTGCCCCAACTTTGGATATAAGTTATACAAATCCAAAAGACAGTACTGCCTCTTTTGATCAGGATCCAAAAAGTATGGGATGGGAAGCTGGAGTTGAGATCATGCAATCGCTTTGGTTAATTGAACTTGGTGCTGGAGTGAAATATCAGACTCAGTCTCTTGATAAAACTGGTGCGTTTACTTCTATTCCATTGTATGGAACTCTTAGATACAATATTTTACCTCTAGGTGTTGCAGATTTATACACAAAATTAAATGCTGGATATGCGTTTAATAATCTTTCAGGTGAAGATATGTCAAAAGTTAATTCAGCTGTTGATGCTTTGACTATGGCTAATGGATTTTATGGTTCTATCGGTCTTGGTGTAGAAGTTCTAAGCTTCATCGTAGAAATTTCTTATCAAATGAC
>JBOFDW010000177.1:0-7116 GCA_051647385.1 Fusobacteriaceae bacterium | reverse complement strand
ATAACTTCTTTTTTATAATCTACTATTCTCACTGAATTTATTTTCCCGTAACTCAAAAATTTTTCTCGCTCATTAAAATTAAACTCTTTATAATTTTTCAGCTCATCTGCAAAAATAATTTTCTTACGGTCAGAATCTATCACGCCAGATTTTTTAAAGAGATGAAGTGCGATACCAGTTCCGTCCATGTCAGCTTTTTCATTTGGGTAAAGTGAAAATGCCCCAGCCTCCATGTCATAAAAATTTTCCATTCTATCCGCCAGCAAATTTTCTATAACAATTTTAAATTCAGCCCTATCTTTTTCACCAGCATATTTTATAATCCGTGCTAGAACGTCAATCCCCTGAGAACGTGTAAGCGACCAGTCGTGAATATTTGAAATATTTTTTGGCATTGGCTCTTTTAATTTTGCCAGCATGCTTGCGAAAAGTTTGTCATTATATTTTGGCTCAAATTTTTTGTCCAAAATATTTCCGTTCTCATCAATAAAAAGTTTTAGTACGTGAAAAGTTGACGCCAAATCTTGGTCTGTTCCGCCCTTAAAATTCCCAGTAAGTTTTGACCCCCAAAATCCCGTTTGAGAATCCTGATTATTTATGAACCAATTTTTAAGTGTCGCTTCCCATTCAGGACTAAACTTGTACAAATTATCTGTCTCGAATATTTTATAAGAAGCCAGCTCAGAAATTCCAGCCACGTATGGAGCTTTTATTTTTGCCAACAAAAAATTTGTTGACGCAACAGAGTTCAAATATTTCGTTAATTTTTCTGGCGAATTTATTTCCTCCAAAAATTTTAGCTCATACTTTAATTTTAACGGCTTATTTATTTTTAGCGACAAAGTTTTTGTGTATTCTATCATATTTACAGTTGGAGCAATGTATGTGAAGTACGGAAAACTTTCGTCCATGAACGCACCTGTCTTAGGATTTTGTAACGACAAAAAAAATTCTAATTTCTCTTGGTCATTTTTAAACTCTGGAATTTTTTTTAGCTCACGGAGTTTCATTGAATTTTTAAATTTGTCCACCTCGACATAAGCTTTGGTAATTTTAAAATTATCAAGATACGAAACGAACCCCAGCATTTTAAATTCAAATTCGCCAACATAGTAGCCCTCTTTTTTTAGCTCAGAGTTTAGCTTGAATAATTTTGGAATCGCAAACCCGAAATATAATCCGAACACAATAAAAAATGTTACCACTATTGAAACCATTACCTGCAAAAAATTCTTCATACCCCACCCCTAAAATATTTTTTTGTATTTTTATATTTTTGTATTTTTATATTTTTGTATTTTTATATTTTTGTATTTTTATATTTCTATGTTTTTATATTTTGTTTTTTATTTTTACCTGCCTTAAAATTATATCATATATTTTTTTATTCCCACCAAAACTTTCCCCAAGAAAAAAATAATTAGCAAATAAAAAAGCTGACCTAATAATATTTCAGTCAGCTAATATATTTTCATCTAAAAAATCACAGCGAAATCTTCCACGCAAAAGTAACTGCGAACCTAGAATAATTTAACTTAGAATTAAAGCTCCCATCTTTCGTAACATATTTTCCTTGGTTAACCAAATATGAAAACTCCGTGCTCGTATTAAAAATTATAAATCCTAGTCCAGCTCCATAATAAAATCCGTTCTCAACTTTGTCTCCTGAAGCCACTGCACCTGTTGGAGTTCTATTATCAACGTCAGAGACTTGGCTGTTCTTTAAATAATCTTGAATAAAGTTTAAAGAATATCCACCGTCAAGTTTTATATACGGGTGAAACTTTGGAAAATTTAAGAGCCTAACTTTGAAGGCAACATATATTGGCACAGAACTATAACCAGGATATTGCATAGAATTTTCTTTTTCTTTACCGTCCTCTATTGTAATGTAAGTATCTTTTTTTTGTTCAGCGTGAGATTGAAAAGCAAATCCAACTCCAGCCTCAAGAAGTGGTGCAACATCATAAAGAGCTTCCAGTCCCAAAGACCATCCGCTTCTATAAGCCTGACCAGATGTTGGCGGTGTTTCTCCAGCAGGATCCAACGATGTATACTTAACTGTATTTGGTATCTCAAATCCAATCACAGGATAGAGGCTAAGTTTTTTATCTTCTTGAGCTACCACTGTAATTCCTACAACCAAAAACATTCCAATTATTATTTTCTTCATTTTTTATTGTCTCCTTAATCTAATTCCAAATATTTTCTCAATCGCTGTCTTTGATTTTATCACAGATTTTTAAACTTTACAAGGCAAATTTTTTTTTGACACATTAAGGAAAAAAATGTTATAATCTTCTTGTTTATCTAAAAATTTGAAGTAAGTTTTTATTTATGAGGAGAGATTTTTTTGAAGAAGTATTTTTACGTGATTTTAATTTTATTTTCTACCCAAGAGATTTTTTCTCGTGACGATGAATTAATAAGAATAAAAGGTGACTATCATTTTTATGCACCGCTAACTTATTTTGATTATCCATTCAATGATAAAATAACAGATATTAGTGTTCATTCTTTTTATGATTTAACTGACGCAATAACTCAGTCATCAAATTATCTCATAGAAGAAATCGAATCAACAAGAATAAAATATCCCGTATTAATTGGCTGGGATTTTTTGTTAAGTTATACTATGGGAATTTTGCTTCACGAATCATCTCATAATTCTGTTTTGGAGCTTGCAGGAATTCCAGCAGGTTTTTCCATCACTGGTTGGGGAAGTGGCGGAACAGGTCCGTGGGATCCTGATCCAATAGACGCATTAAATAATTTTAAAAAAGATAACCCAGCAAATTCTGCTCATCTCTTTTCTGCTGGTCTAGAAACCAACGGGCAATTCAACAGAATTTTGGCGGCACGTGCTTTTAATTTTAACACTCGCTCAAATGATTTTGCTGCTATGTGGCTCAACAATACTTGGCGGTCAAATTATACTGAGGCTGGAATGAATCAAGTGAAAACTGCTTCTAAAAAAGTTATTTCAGGTAAACTTGATAATTATAGATCAGGAATAAATTTTGACTCAGGTCTATGGCTATACGAACTTTATAATCCAGATAAACCACTAGCTGTTGTTGATAAAGATGATCCAAGCAATTTTGTTTTTAGTGCTGCTTATTGGAAGCCAACAGAAGAAGAATTAAAATATTTGGAAGACGCCGTTAATCTTGACTGGATAAATTATTTTAACCCGCAACTTTTTGGTATACGCAGAATTGATCTCGGACCTTTATATTTTAATTTTGCTCCAAATTTTTCTCTAGCACCATTTGGCTACCAATATCTTCTTGACTTATATTTTTTGCCAAAATTTAATGGGCAACGATACATGTTATCTTTTGTAGCCAACACCAACCAAAATAATAAAGGCTACGGATTTATTTTTAAGCAAACTGCTCTTGAAGTTCCAATGGGAGATATCACTTATGAAATTCAAGGTTGGGAGCAACCTGAAAATTTATTGTTCAAGGACAAAATGAAAAAAGGTGGTATGCTTGCTGTAACTTATAATCTCAGCTTTGAAAAATATGTTGACCTCTCTTTTCAAGTTGGTTATAAATCTAAAGGATTTATCTTGGGCAACGCATATCTTAAAGAAACTTTGTTTGGATCTTTTGGTATCGTGACAAAATTCTAATTTTTAAAATTTTACCTAAATTAATTTTGCTTTAAACTTTTTTTATTAATTTTATTTTACTAGGGAGATTTTATTTATGAAATTTATTTCTGCAAAATCTATTCTCTCTCCTTACACAGAAGAAAGTCCTTGGTTCGGTGGAAATTATAATATGAATCTTTATAAAGGATGTTCTCACGGATGTATTTATTGTGATAGTCGGAGTGAATGTTATCAGATAGAAAATTTTGACGAAGTACGAGCAAAAGAAAATTCAATAAAAATTCTTGAGCAAGAACTTAAGACCAAGAGAAAAAAAGGTGTGATAGGTATGGGAGCAATGAGCGATCCATATAATCCACTTGAAGAAAATTATAAGCTTACAAGAAGTGCCTTAGAGTTAATCGACAAATATAAATTTGGCATTGGCATTACAACCAAAAGTAGTTTGGTGACACGTGACATAGATATTTTGAAAAGAATTTCTTCTCACTCGCCAGTTTTGATTCAACTCACTGTTACATCTGCAAATGATTTGCTCTGCAAAAAAATAGAGACAAATGTTTCTCCATCCTCTGAAAGATTTTCTGCAATCAAAAAACTTTCTGATGCTGGAATTTTTTGTGGAATACTTTTGATGCCAGTACTTCCTTTTATAGAGGACTCGCCAAATAATGTTTTGAATATTATAAAACTTGCAAAAATAAATGGAGCAAAATATATTTACGCTCGTTTTGGTGTGACCCTTCGTCTCAATCAACGCGACTGGTTCTATAAAAAATTGGACGAAAATTTTCCTGGAATAAAAGAAAAATATATTGCTAAATATGGAACAGCTTATGAATGTACATCACCTTATGCTGGTGAACTTTTTAAAATGTTTCAAGACGAATGTAAAAAGTCTGGCATACTTTATCGTATGCCAGACATAATTTCAAAATACAAAGAAAATTATTCACTCAAACCACAGCTTTCTCTTTTTTGAGAAAGTTTTTTTCTCTCTTAAAATTTTATAAAAATATTTAGACGTAAATAATTTCTAAATATTCCATTCACTGTTAAATTGAGCTTCAAAAGTTTTTAAAAATTCGTGTCGAGACTCCGCCATTTTTTTCCCAGAGTCCGTATTCATCTTGTCTTTCAAAAAATAAAGTTTCTCGTGAAAATGTGTTAGACTGTCATAAAGAGGTCTCCCTGCATATCCTCCAAAACAAAATGCTCTAGCAATTCCTATCGCACCAATTGCTTCGAGTCTATCAGCATCTTGTACAATTTTCCCTTCCAATGAGTTTGGAATATTTCCCTTTGAAAAAGATACGTTATTCACAATTTTTATGATTTTCTTTATTCTGTATTGAGAAATATTTTCTTTCAAAAGTATTTCCTCAATAATTTTTTCCCTATCAGAATCACTGTACCCAAATTTGTGGTCGGCAATGTCATGGAGCAATGCACCAAGTGCCACAAGTTCAAAATCAATATCTTTATTTTTTTCAGAAGCTATTATTTCCTCGTTAGCAATTTTTATAGAATTAACATAGACCCGATAGCTGTGCTCCCAATCATGTCCTGTGTTATCATCACATAATTTTTTTTTCACAACTTCCATAATGTTATCTATAACGCGACTTTCCATTCAAATCCTCTCCTCGAAATTTATTTTACCATAATTATTAATAAAAGTACTAGAGTAAATTTTTGTGCTTAATTTTTTTTATCAAGGAAATTGCTTTGTTTTATACTTTTTGTTTTGCATGATGATTTCACCAAACAAAATATTTGCTATCTCAACAAACACTTGATAGCAGTGTTTGTTTGTTGAAAAAATAAATTAAGGTTTTTTATGAAAAAAGTTATTACTATGGATTAAATAATGTTAAAATTATCAACACCTGGTTTCCAAAAATTTTCTCAGGCTGAGACTTTTAATGTTGTTTATGTTGGCGACGAATCAAATATCGCTATCTCTCTTGCAAATTTTTAATATAATGCTCATTTTGTTTCAAAAATTCCAAAGAATGAAATTTGGCAATGCAATATTCAAACGCTTAACAAATATTATATGAATACATACTTTGTTTCAAGAGAGGTCGAAAGTTTTAGGAAAAGTTTAGCGATAATAATTTTGGTAAATCATTATTTCAATTAAGATTTATATAAAGAGAGTCGGTTCTTATTTGTTCCCAACTCTTTTTTATAAAAAAAATGTTATAATACTTTAATACAAAAAATTTAAAAGGAGTGTAGCAAAATGTTTTTTGACAAAATTAAAGAGATCAAAAAGTACAAAGGAATTTCTGTGAACTTGGACAAAGCTATTGATTTTATTATTGCAGGCAAACATTTGAAAGCTGAAGTTGGTAAGCATATGGTTGACGGTGAAAACATTTTTTTCATGGTGCAAGAATATACTACAAAAAAAATTGAAGATGCTTTTTTCGAGACGCACGAAACTTATGCAGATATCCAAATTATGATTCAAGGTGAAGAAGGCTTTGGATATTCTTTCATAGAAAATTTGAAAGAGACTGATTCTTACATTGCAGAAAAAGATGTTGCAAAACAAAAAGGAAACTCTGATTTCATTCTTCCACTTAAAAACGATAATTTTGTTTTTGTTTTTCCGAGAGAGCCTCACATGCCAACATTGGCTTGTGATAATATTCCTAAAGCTGTTAAGAAAGTTATTTTCAAAATAAAATTTTAAAGTACTAAAAATTCTATTCTAAAAAATTGATAATAAAAAAATGAGAAATATTTTATCTCTCATTTTTTTATTTTATATAAATTTAATTTTATAATTTAAATATTTATTTTTATTTTTTAATATATTTCCCAAATATTTTGTAGCTAGTAATTTTCTGGGAACATAACTTTTTCTACGCCTTCAATTATTATATGTAAAATCATCATGTGAATTTCTTGAATTCTATCTGAAGTTTCCCCTTGAATTATAAATTCATAATCACAAGTTCCTTTAAGTTTTCCACCGTCTTTTCCAAGTAGTAAACAAGTTTTCATCCCGATTTTTTTTGCTGCCTCAACTGCCTTAATAATATTTGATGAATTTCCGCTGGTAGAAATTCCGATAAACATATCTCCAGATTTTCCATAAGCCTCAACTCCACGTGAAAAAATAAAATCGAACCCGTAATCATTTCCAACGCAAGTTATGTGAGATGAATCCGAAAGTGAAATTGCTGGAAGAGCTCGTCTGTCTTTTCTAAATCTTCCTGTGAATTCTTCTGCAAAATGTTGTGCATCACAATTACTTCCTCCATTCCCACAAATCAAAACTTTATTTCCGTTTGAAAAAACTTTTACAAGTTCATTTGCAACAGCTTCAGTTTTTTTCTGCTCTTTTTCCACCTGAATAAAATTATTTAGCATCGTCGCCAAAGTTTCGTAAGATTTAATTAAATTCATGTTGCCTCCATAATTTTTGATTTTTTTATTTTAAATTTTATAATTTTTAATCACGATGAATTTTTACACTC
>JBOFDW010000176.1:0-4108 GCA_051647385.1 Fusobacteriaceae bacterium | reverse complement strand
GAAGAGGTCCTTCAATATTTTTTTGTATTCCAATAGTTGTATTCCTGTAATAAGTAGGCAATAGTACTGCGTCATTATTAATTATATCCTGAACTTCTGCGTACATTTTTTTACGCTTCTCTACATTCATTTCTTTTTTCGCATTTTCAAGCAACTTGTCAACTTTAGGGTTTGAATAGAAGGCTCTGTTTCCACCACCACTAATTTGTGAGCTGTGAAAATTTGGATAAAGTCCATAGTCTCCGTCCATAGTTGAAGGTCCCCATCCCAACAAAAACATGTCTAATTTTCCTTTTGAAGTTGCATCTAAATATGCTCCCCACTCAAGTTTTTGAATCTCAACATTTAGACCAACTTCTTTTAATTGAGCTTGGATAATTTCAGCTGTCTGGCTAGAAATACTTGCAGAAGTTGTCCCTAGTATTAAAGTTGTGCCAACAAGTTTTTTCTGCTCAATGATTTTTTTAGCTTCTGCTGGATTATAATCAACAATTTTTGCAGTGGACGAATATCCAAATACTGAAGGAGCTAAAAATGAATTTGCTTTTTTTGCATTCCCTATTACAACTGCTTGTATGATAGAATCTCTATCTACTGCCATGGAAATTGCTCGTCTAACTTCTTTGTCTTTTAAAATTCCCTTCTTATTATTGAATCCCAAATAATTTACGTTCTCAGAAGGTTCTTGCAAAAGTATCAAGCTCTTATTTTCTTTTATAGTATTTATTCCTATACCTTCCAAGTCAGCTGCAACAGTTATTTCTCCAGTTTCTAGTCCAATAATTTTGCTATTTTCTTCAGGGATAGAACGAATTTCAACTTTTTTTATAATAGGTGCACCTTTAAAATATTCTTCGTTGGCAGCAAGAATAACTCTGTCTCCAACTATTCTCTCTTTAAATTTATAAGCTCCACTTCCGATTGGGTTCAAGAAATAATCTTTACCTTTCTCTTGGAAATATTTTTTGCTTATAATAGAAGATGATTTATGAGACAAATGATTTAGTAGCGGAGCAAAAGGTGATTTAGTAATTATTTTTACAGTGTTTGCGTCAACAACTACAACTTGCTTTATTGGTTCATACAGAAATGCAACCTTAGGCAAAGATTGAGCTCGCTCAATTGTAAACTTTACATCTTCAGCTGTTAATGGCTCTCCATTATGAAACTTTGCATTTTTATTCAAATTAAAAACTATTGTTACCGAGTCAACTTGTTTCCACGAATCAGCAAGTCCATTAAAAACTTTTCCTGTTGCAGTATCCATCTCAACAAGTCTATCGTAAATTTGTACTATACTTCTTTGAGAAAAATTATCCGTAGAATCTTGTGGATCAAAAGTTATTCCTTCTGAAGCTTGTGCATAAACTATTTTTGATGTATCGATACTTTTCTTTGAGCAACCAAAAAATATTGTGCTCCCAATTAAAACAAGAGCAAAAACTAAAAAAATCTTTTTCATAAATAAATCCCTCCAATTTTTTTGTATTATATAAGTAATAAATTTTACCGTGACGAAATTATATAATATTTTATATCAAATTACAAATATATAAAATTAAAAATATTTTAGCACAAAAAATATGATATAATTAATATCGAGAGGTGAAAAAATAATGAATGAATTTTTAAAAAATACTAGAGAAGATTTACATAAAATACCAGAGCTATCTGAAAAAGAATTTAAGACAGCAGAATATATAAGAAACATGCTTGATAGTTTTGGAATAGAATATGTAAAAATAGATACGAGTACCGTTGCTTGCATAAAAGGTGAGTCAGATACATGGGTCGCTCTCCGTTCTGACATAGACGCTCTCCCAATGGAAGAAGAAAATAATGCGGATTATAAATCTAATCACAAAGGATTTATGCACTCATGCGGTCACGATGGTCACATGACAAATTTACTTTACACATCAAAATGGTTATCAGAAGAATTAAAAAAAGGTTTAAAGCTAAAAAAATCTGTCATGCTAATATTTCAAGCTAATGAAGAAGGCACTGGCGGAGCAGAAGTTATTGTGAATCATAAAGTTTTTAAAGATAAAAATATTGAAGCAATTTTTGGAATGCATTTATTTCCAGAGCTAGAAGAAGGATTTGTTACGACTTTGCCCGGTGTGATGTCATCGCAAAACATTTCTCTCGACATAACTATTCATGGTAAAGGAACTCACGGAGCTCAACCTTATCGTGGTATCGATAGTATTCTTGTTGGTGCAAAACTTGTTGAAGCTTATCAATCAATAGTTTCAAGAAATGTTCCAACAGAAGATGCTATCATAATTACTGTTGGGGCTTTTCATGGTGGGACTGTTAGAAATATTATACCTGAAAAAGTTGACCTTCTAGTTTCTGTAAGAGTTTTCTCAAAAGACATGATAAATTTTGTGCGTGAACGACTAGAGGCAATTCATAAAGGACTGGAAATTTCTTATGGGGTAAAAATCGAATCAAAGTTTATGATTGGATATCCTTCTGTTATTAACGATGAAAAATTATATGAACTTTTCCTTAGAACTGTTCCAAAAGAAAAAATTTCAAAAGGAGCTCGTCTCGGCGGGTCAGAAGATTTTTCTTACTACACTGAATCAGGAGTCCCCGGACTTTTCTTTGGTCTCGGAACAAGAAACAATGATAAAAATTTTGTAGCTCCTCTTCATAGTCCAAAATTTGATTTCAACCCTGATGCTCTTGAGTTAAGTTTTGAAATTTTTAAGAACTTACTAAAAAATTTAAATGTGTACTAAAAAATTTTGATTATAAATATTTGAATAATAATGTGCCAATAAAATAGTCTCTCACTAAATTTTTTATAAATTTATTATTGAAATTTTAAAAAGGTACTTCCAAAAAATGAAAAAAAATGGTAGAATAATGAGGAACAAAAAAATTAAACGGAGGCTTTAAGTGGAAGTAAAAGTAAGTCGATTAGAGTTTTTGAGATGTTTAAAAATAGTGGAGAAAGCAATTTCAGAAAATAAAATCAAACCTATTATATCTTGTGTTTTTGTTGAGGCTGAAGATAATAAGTTGAAGTTTTATGGAACGAATTTGGAGCTAACAATTGTGACAACTCTTTCTGTTAATTTGCAGGGAAGCGGTCAGTTTGTTTTTCAACATCAAATAGTGGAAGAATATTTACGTGAACTTAAGGCAGAAGATATAAATCTTAAGATAGAAAATTCTGTACTTACTATTTCAACAGAAGATTCTTCAACAGCTTTTGCACTACAAGACCACTCAGAGTTTCCAAAGACATATTTGTCTAACGAGCTACAAGATGGGACGTTTAGTTTTGCTATAAAAAAATCTGAAATCGTTGAAGCATATGAAAAGACAAAATTTGCTGCGTCACAAAGTACAGATGACATGAGAATAAACTGTATCAAGATGGACGTAGAAAATAAAATGATAAAATTTGTTGGAACAGACACATATAGATTAGTTTATTTGGAGAAAGAAATTGACTCTGACGGAAAATATTCTATCAGTATTCCTCTTAACAGTGTTGATGGAATCACAAAACTTATGAAGTCTCTTGATGTTGATGAAGATATAAGAATTTCTATTGGAACAAAAAATGTTAAGTTTGAAATTGCCGACATAACTATAATTAGTCGTCTAATAGATTTACCTTATCCAGATTATAAAGGGATTCTTCGAAATTTAAATTATGACAAAAAACTTACTCTAAAAAATCAAGACTTTGCAACCATACTAAAAAGAGTTATGATATTCGTAAAAAATAATAGCGACTCAAGATATGGAGCAATTTTTGAGCTTGGAGATAATAAACTTGCTATAACTGGTAACAGTGAACTTGCAAAAATTAATGAGGCACTTTCAGTAAAGTTTGAAGGTTCACCGATTAAAATTTCTTTGAACACAAAATTCTTGCACGAATTTTTGCTTAACTTACCACAAACAGAAAATATTTTTATAGAATTTATAAATGCGAACGGTTCTATTCGTGTTGCTCAAGAAAACGAAGATAAATATTTGTATATAGTTATGCCTCTTGCACTTAGAGATGTATAAAATATACTGGCTAAAAATTATTGGGGTCTTAACTGACCTCTTTTTATTTGTGAAAAAAAATGCT
>JBOFDW010000175.1:0-14458 GCA_051647385.1 Fusobacteriaceae bacterium | reverse complement strand
GATCTTGTTCTATCTTTAACATACATGCCAGTCTATAACCTTCATCTAGCTCTTTTTTTGTTAATAAAATTTTTTCTTCTAATTTTACATCTGGCACAGTAGAATTTAAAATTTTTATTTTACATTTTCCACATTTATTACTTATTCCCCCACAATCAGAATTAATAAAAATATTATTTTCTCTTAATATTTCTAATAAATTTTGACCTTTGTCACAATGTATTTCTCCATGATTCTTAATATTTACTTTCATATAAATACTCCTAATAACACCTAATATTATTTGAGGTTATTTTTTTTAATTCTTCTATTATTTTATCAACATCAAAATTTTTTGAATAAAGCAACGTTAAAAAACTTTTTCCAGATTTTATATCTTCTTTTTTTATTTCCAAATTAGAAATCGTTCCATCAATATGAAAGTACCCTTCTTCAGTCTCAACATAGCCTTTTATTCTAAATACATCCTTATAAAAACTTAACCATTTTTCTATTTCTTTTATAGAAATAATTTTAAAAATTTCTATAGACAGTTTCTTATTATCCAAAATTTTTGTATTTTCTAAAAACTTCTTCTCGGTTCTATCAAAAGTTAACTTACTTATATCTAAATCACAATGACTACATTCTAATATTGTTGTATTAGAATTGTATTTCCTAATATTTTGATAAGATATTTTTATTTCCTCTTCTGTTGCAATATCAATTTTATTTAACAAAATTATATCACTAGCAATTATTTGTTGCTTTATTATAATGTTTGTATTTATTAGCTTGTAAATACTTTTGGAGTCAGCTATTCCTATTGTTTTTAAATCTACAATACTATTAGTTTTTTCTTCTAAAAATTTTACAACTTTTTCTATTGTTACTGGATTTGAGAGCCCACTACTTTCTACTATAATATTACTATATCCATTTTTAACTAATTCAACTAAAACCTCAAAAAACTTATCAGATTTGCATGAACAAAATATTGAACCATTTGATATTTCTTTTAATTCATAATTGGTCTCTTTAAAACTTTCTCCATCTACTCCTATTTCACCAAATTCATTTATTACAATAGCAGTTTTTTCTACTTTTAAATTCCCATTTAAGTATTTTTTTTAAAATGTTGTTTTGCCAGATCCTAAAAAACCCAATATAATAGTCAGATTTATTTTTTCCAATTTCTCTCCTACGTATTGTCAAATTTAATAAACTATTTTTTTCATTCTAATACCAAAGGCGACCCACTTATTTAGGTCGCCAATAAATTCTATTCCTTAATTCTTTTGAAATTTTACTTAAAGTTAGGCAATTTTTTTATAACGTCCATCAATTCTTTCGCATTAGGAATAATTGAAGAGTACTTTAATTCACCATTTATATAAAGAGATGGCAAGTTTTTAACTCCAATTTTTACACATCTCGCTATATTTTCTTTTTCAGTAAATTTATATTCATGACTTTCTACTTTTTCTCCAAGTTCTTTTTGGACTTCATTTACTATATTCATCATATATCCACATGCTGCACAACTAGCAGAATCCAAAGTCATTGCTTCTATCAAAGGTTTTTTTAGATTTTTATAATCTGGTAATTTTACATCAATTCCTTCAAGTAAAGGTTTCTGTTTATAGTTTTCTAAAATCAATTTAGCTGATTTTATATCATGAACAGCTTCTGAAGCTGCTATCGCATTTTCTATAGGGACTGCATATGGCATATCGCAACCTGGTGAAATTATAAGATTATGTTTATCTACTTTTTCTATTAAATCAACTACAGCTTTCATATTATCTTCTTGTGTTCCATGCAACATAACAGTTGTAAGTGGCAAGTTTCCTCCAAGTGCAATATTGTATTTATCTGTAATCGCTTTAGCAGTTAGCATATTTATATTTTCATCTACCGATATAGAATCTGGTTTTGTTTTACACATCACATCAATATTTCTTGTTGCATCTCCGCAAACAAAAAATGATGAATACACTCCAATTTTTCTTATCTCAGAAAAAATATTTGAATACTCATCTGACAAAAATTCTTTAAAATGCTCTTCTGATATTTGAGAAACAAGTGGATCTACAGTAGCGATAACATCCATTCCAGCATCTGCATAATATTTAGCTAATGCTATATTTACTTTCCCGCAAAATTTTATAAGATTAATTACATACTCAGGATCGTCATACATGTCAATAAATATCTCATTTCCTCGTAAATGAGATGCCAAAGTAAAAGGACCACAAACCAATCCATAAAGAGCAGTTTCTTTTCCAACTTTTTCTTTCATTTTTTTCATAACATTTAAAATCATAGGTAATCTTCCATCTTCTTCAGAAGGAATAGTACAATCACATGGTATCTCTTTTTTTCCTTCTAAAGGATGCGTTGAAACTGATGGAGGAGTATCTTTAGACCAAACTAGATCGCAACCTAATATCTCAGCCTCAACTTGTAAATCAAAAACAATAGGTTGCCCATCTGGTTTATATAGTTTATTGACCTCTAATAGAGATTTAAATAATTTTTCTCCATCTTTCAATACTTCTTCTGCATTAAAGCCTAATAACTTTCCAGCATGAATTCCTGCAAAAGGAACCCATGGTGCTCTTTCAGTTTTTAAATGTTTAAGTGTATCAATCAAAATTTGTTTCGACATACATACCACTCCTTTTATTTAATATTACACAACTAATTCTTTGGCTTTATTGCTACAACTTGTTGCATCTGGTTCATAATAGTCTGCTCCTATCTCTCTACAAAAAGTTTCATTTACTGGTGCTCCTCCAACCATTACAATGTACTTTTCCCTTAATCCCCTCTTTTTCAATTCTTCCACAACTTCTTTCATATTAACCATTGTCGTAGTTAAAAGAGCAGACATCGCAATTATTTTAGCACCATTTTCTTCTGCCGCTGTTATATATTTTTCCGCATCGCAGTTCACTCCTAAATCTATAACCTCAAACCCTGCACCTTTTAGCATCATCCCAACCAAATTTTTTCCTATATCGTGCAAATCTCCCTTTATTGTCCCTATTACAGCCTTGGCGATAGGTTTTACTCCAGCTTTCAAAAGTTCTCCTTCTAAAAGTTTAATTCCTCCATTCATGGCTCTAGCAGCTATTAATACTTCTGGAACAAATGCTTCATTTTTTTTAAAACGTTCCCCAAGTATCATCATTCCTTTCAATAACCCTTTATTCAAAACATCTTCTGCTTTTACTCCTTCTGATATGCACTTATTTACTAATTCAACAACCTTTGGTGCATTCCCTTTTTGAACCATCATATTTATTTCTTCCAATATTTCCATACACTCACTCCTTAGTTTTGATATTTTACAATAATTATTTTTTGACTTTTTTAGCTTCATCATAAAAAGCAAATACGTTCTCAATTGGAGTGTCGGGTTGCATATTATGAGCTGGAGCAATAATATATTGTTTTCCACCTTCGGTTGCTTTTAAACATCTTCTAACTTCGTTCCTTACATCTTCTGTCGAACCATTTGGCAAAATATTCTGAACATCTATACCACCAAAGAAAACAAGTTCATTTTTATATTTTGAAAATAAAGAAGATATTTCCATATTTGCCGCTAAAGGTTGTAAAGGATTTAAAATATCAAGCCCGATTTCAATTAAATCTGGCACAATTTGTGCTATACACCCACAAGAATGGTACGCAATTTTTATATCCTTGTTTTTTTCTTTAAAAATATTGAACATTTTGCACATTCGAGGTTTAAAATATTTTCTCCACAATTCTGGAGATATCATCATTTCAGATTGTGTTCCAAAGTCATCACCAGTCCAAACAACATCAACCCCCAACTCTATCATCTTCAATCCTGAAAGAATACTAAAATCTAATATTTTATCAAGTAATACATCTACATATTCTTCCCCAGTATATAAATCCATTAAAAATTTTTCCATTCCTACTAGATTCCATGCTAATTCAAAAATGCAAGCTTCTAAATCACCAATTATTCCATAATCATTTTTGTGTTTTTTTATAGTTTCTTCTGAAAATTGCCATCTATATGAATCAGTTACATCCGGGAATTCATAATTTGCGATATCACTGATAGTTAAAACCTCAGATAAAGGTCTTTTTACAGCTTCCATATATAAGCCAATTTGCTCATACTCCAGTCCCCATTCATCTTTAGCATGCCCGTTTTTGAGTGTTATTGTTGGATGGTTTCCTGCTCTTGTTCCTGCAACAATAACTGCGTCGTTACCTAAAGTTAATAAGATTTGACTATGTGAAATTCTAGTTGCTAAAAATGAATCAATGAATTCTACAGGTAATTTCAAATTCTCAGCTAATTTTTCAGCAAGCTGAATTGTTAAATTTCCTACTATAGGAGGTCTGTCTACATTTTTTTTGTTTATAGCATTAATAAATCTTTCTCTTGAGTTCATATATCATCATCCTTAATCCAAATTTTATAATACAGTTAATTATAAAGGCTATTGTTTTTTTGTTTTTACATAAAATATTGCTGCGAAAAAATATATTAATGTTGGAATAAAAGCCAAAGTTTTAAATTTATTTAATGCAACATTATAATTTTCAAAATGTGAGTTATAAACATTTAAAGATAGTATGATCAAAATTATTAGCATTGATGAAGCTATACAAAAACATATTTTAGCTAATCGAGTCTTTTTTAATATTTCAACATCCTCATGTTCATCATCAACTTTTTTCGTTATGTAAGCAGTGTATTTTTTATCTTCCATCACATCCGTGATATAATTATCTTTAGCACCTGCTTTTGATGCTAAAAAAATATATACTACTATCGTAAAAATATAAACTGGTAAAAATAAAAAGAATAATGGTATTATGTTGAAAAAATCTAAAAGAATCGCAAAAATAACAGATATTATCCACGTTTTAATGGCTGCACTATTTATAGATAAATTTTTATAACAAGCCCAATACTGTGTATATCTAATTCTCGGAAAAATATAGTGTTCAGTGATAACAATTGCACCAACAGGAGCAAGAAGCACTCCCATATATCCTACAAAATTGCCCAATTGAGAAAATACAAACGGAAAACATGCTATTATTGAAGTCAAAATACCAGTTGTTAAAGTTACTTTTTTAACACTGTGATTTTTAAAAACAGATTGAAATGCCAATCCAGATCTATACAAACATGGATTAGAAGTTGTCCATCCTGCTAGAATTACTGCTAAAAGTCCTAAAATACCCAATGAATTATATGCCACAGCCCCTGGATCAAGTAAATTGATATTCGTTTTTAAAATTAAAGCAGCACCAGCTCCTAAAATTCCTGCACCAATCCAAGCCACATAGTGTCCAAGATACAAACCAAAGACCACAGCAGATCCAACGTGCTTGTTTTTACCATATCTATAAACAGCCATGTCGCTCAATCCAGCATTAAATGCAAGGTTGCATATCCAAGCGAACGCGACAACAGTCCAGAACCCCACTCCATTAGGAGTTTTAATCCAAATTGCTTTATTTGCTATTTCCATAAAATTTGAAAATGATGATATTTTTATTGTGTCTATAGAGTTTAATATGACTGGCATAACATTTATGCTTCCTGCGACGAACATCGCTAATATCCAAGGTGAACACACGGACGAAAAAGTAGCAATTCCTTTGAATCCTGAAATTGCAATAAAAGCGACAACAATACCAATAGCCAGAACAATAAAGATAAACCCTACACTTCTAGGATACCAATCAACTTGTGGTGCAATATTAAAAATTATTCTTACAGCTGAAGCTGAAACCGTTATCATTAATCCTGATAGAACGCAAAATAAACTTGCATTTAAGATATTGTAAAAAGTAGTTATATTGGGTCCAGCTATTTTCTTCAAATATCCATACAAAGTCAGTCTTGTTTTTACTGCAATAGGTCCTACCAAAAAATACCAATTCAACATTGCTAAAAAATTTCCTATTAACAATCCATAAATAACAGATTCTGCACTTACTCCCCAACTTACAAACATTGCACCTATCACAAACTCTGTCCCAGCTACAGCTTCACCAGCAAATGAACCTGCAAAAGTTGACCATCCATATGTACCTTTTTCTGAAACAGGCATTTCAAATTCTTTTTTATCATATTTTTCAATGATTTTTTCCATTTTATCACTCCCTAAATAAGTTTATTTTTCATTTATTTCAAATAAAAAACTTCTATTAACTCTTTACTAATAGGACTATTATCTTCATTACTAGGCATTATATCCTTCATGTAACTCCACCATTTTTTACAAACATCTGTCTCTGCAATTTTATTCCACCTCTCTTCACTTTCTATTTCTACACAGGCAAATAATTTATGCTCTTCTGTATCTAAAAATATAGAATAATTATGTGCACCATGATTTTTCAAAACATCAACTAATTCTTTCCAAATTTCATCATGTCTTTTTTTATATTCTAAATGTTTGTCTGGATTTACACTCATTAAAAATGCTTTTCTTATCATAATTTTACCCCTTACTATTTAAAAATTTTTTCCGATATTTTCATTTTAAAAGCTTTTGCCAAATCAAACATATTTTGCTTTGTTATAGATTGTTTTTTTCCTCCCATAGAAATGACTTTCACCAAAATTTCTGCAGCTTTTTCGATTGTATCTAAAAGACCAAATGTCAAATCCAAAGTTTCACCTGAACAAAATATTCCGTGATGAGCCCAAACAACAGCATCATTATTTTCCATAAGTTTACTTGTAGCTTCTCCTATTTCGTTTCCACCTGGAACCATCCAAGGAACTATACCAATTCCATTTGGAAAAACTAATGCACATTCACTCATCATCTCCCACAATTCTTTTGTGAAAACTTGCCCATCTAGAGGTAGCACAAATGTTAATGCTATTATATTAGGTGTGTGACTATGTAATATTGCTCTCTCTTTTCCATTTGTTGTTTTAACTTTTATCGCGTGATTCATTAAATGAGTAGGAAGTTCACTTGTTGGTTTTGCTCCATTTACAAGTCCCCATAAAATCTCATAAGTTTTTCCATCAGAAGCTACTTTAAGTATTCCAATATTTTCTTCAGCACAAACTTCAACGTTTCTTAGAAATTTTCCACTTCCTGTAACTATGAAATACTCATTAGCTAAGTTTTCAACTTTAAAATTCAAATCGACTTTAGTTCCAGTTGGTTTTAAAAAACTTGAAACTTCTTTTACTTCATCAGGAGTCATTCTATAACTAAAATTTCCTCCATTTCTTTCGTGCCAACCTTTTTTCCAACTGTCGTGTGTAACTTTTGTATAAGCTTTTAAAATTTTTGTATCTTCTATCCTCATCTTTATTTTCTCCTATTTATTTTCTTTTTGACAAAACTTCTTTTTCATATTGTTCAACTTCTTCAATCCAACTTTCTTGTACAGGAACATTATTTAACTCACAATAATAATTCCAGATATCTCCTAATGGATAAGTTTTAAACTCTTCCATAAGAGCTAATCTTTTTGTATAATTTCCTTCTTCTTGTAATTTTTTTAATTCCTCATTTGGAACCAACATTGCAAAAAGTAAAGCTTTTAAAATATTTCTAGTTCCAATTACCCAAGCTGCTATTCTGTTTATACTTGCATCAAAAAAATCAAGTCCAATAATTACTCGTCCCAAAGCATCGCATCTTATAATTTCTTTTGCAATATCTAGGATATCATCATTTAAAATTACGACATGATCACTGTCCCATCTTACTGGTCTAGTTACATGGAGTGCTACTTTTTCATGAAATAATAACATCGAAGATAATTTATCTGCAACTGATTCTGTAGGATGAAAATGTCCGTTATCAAGCAAACAAATTTTGTTGTTTTTACAGGCATAATTCATATAAAATTCATGAGAACCAACAGTGTACGACTCTGCCCCTATTCCAAAAACTTTTGACTCAACTGCATCAAGCAAATATTTTTCATCAAATTTTTGTTTAAAAATTTGATCGAGAGACTCCTTTAATCTTTTTCTTGGACTCAGCCTATCACTAGGAATGTCCTTAAAGCCGTCAGGTATCCAAATATTATTCAAACAAGTTTGATTTAATTCTTTTCCAAAGTATTCTCCAATCTCTCTAGAAATTTTACAATGCTCTATCCAAAAATCTCTTATTTTTTTATCAGGATGAGATAGTGTCAGACCATCTGCTGCATACTTGTGAGAAAATAATGTTGGATTGAAATCTAAACCTAATTTATTTTTTTTTGCCCATTGAATCCAATTTTTAAAATACTCTACTTTTAATTTGTCTCTCTCAATAAATTTTCCATTTGTTTCAGCATAAATTGCATGAAGATTGATTTTATGTTTTCCTGGAATCAGTGATAAAGCTTTTTCTAAATCCATCCTTAATTCTTCTGGTGTTCTTGCCTTTCCAAAATAATTTCCTGTTGAAGCAATTCCACCAGATAACCCATTTTGAACTTTTTCAAAACCTGTAACATCATCACCTTGCCAACAGTGAATTGATATTTTCACTTCTTTTAATTGTTTTAGAACTTTTTCTACATCTATCCCCCATTTTTCGAAGTCTTTTTTTGCAACTTCATAACTTACTTTCGTTTTCATCATTTTTCTTCCTCCTTATCTAATCGGCATATATTCTTTTATTTCAAATGATTTTTTTATCATTTTTCGACCTTCTGTAATACTTGGTATCATTTTATAGCTCAACATCTGGGTCATAATATTTCCTATTGCAGTTGCTTCCACAGGTCCTGCTATAACTTTTTTATTTGTGTAATTGCACACTAACTGATTTAAATATTCATTCTGAGATCCACCACCAAATAAAATAACTTCTTCAAATATCTCACTAAAAATTCCCTCTAATTCATTTATTGCTATTTTATAAGATTCAGCCAAACTTTTAAAGACACAATCTGAAATCTCTCCAACTGTTTTCGGAATAGTTTGATTAGTCTCTTCACAATATTTTTTTATTTCTTCCACCATATTTTTGGGTTTTAAAAATCTTTCATCATTGACATTTATTTTAGAATTAAACCCATTGCTCATCTTTGCAAGTTCTACTAATTCAGAAAAAGAATATTTGTCGGCATAATTTTTCTTTACTTCTTGTATTATCCAAAGTCCCATTATATTTTTTAATATTCTATAATTGAAATCTATTCCACCTTCATTAGAATAATTTAACTCTAAAGTTTTTTTATCAGCCTTGCTTTCCTTACTCTCTTTTCCAATTAAAGACCATGTACCTGTGCTTATATTTACAGAACTTTTATTTGTTATAGGTGAAGCTATGTATGCTGACCCTGTATCGTGAGATGCTCCTATTACAATTTTTATGTCTGCACCAAATTCTTCTGACAATTCTTTTTTCAAATTTCCAAGTACTTCTTTCGGCATTAAAATTTTTTGAAAAATTTCTCTTTTTATCCCAAGTCTAAAAAGTATTTTTTCATCCCAATCCGAATTTTCTATATTTAATAATTGAGTTGTTGTTGCATTAGTGTATTCATTGTTTTTTTTTCCCGTTAATAAAAAATTCAAGTAATCTGGAATCATTAAAAATGTTTTAGCCTTCTTTAAAATTTCAGGTTGATTTTTTTTAAGAGAATAAAGTTGAAAAATTGTATTAAATTTCAAAAATTGTATTCCAGTCTTTTTATATATTTCTTCTCTGGAAATTTTTTTAAAAACATCCCCCATAATATCATTAGTTCTACAATCTCTATACGATACTGCTTCACCAATTAAGTTATCTTGACTATCTAGCAATACAAAATCCACTCCCCATGTGTCAATGCTTAACGTTTCTGGTTTTATCCCTTTTTCTACACAAACTTTTATTCCTTTTTTTACTTCTTCAAATAAATATTTTATATCCCAACACTCTGAGCCGTTAATTTTTTTTATCTCATTTTTAAACCGATAGATCTCTTCCAATTTTATTTTTTCATCTTTAATGTACCCGACCATGTGTCTTCCACTAGAAGCTCCAATATCTATTGCCAAAAAAAAATTCACCATATCCACCTTTCTATCAAACAGACTATTTGTTCTTATATGGGGATTATTGTATTCTTTTTATCATTTATGATTAATAACCTGACTAGCAAAAATTATTGACCTTTTTTGCTTTTTATTATAAAATATATTTATTATTTGATTTTGAGTAATTTTAGTAAAAGAGGTGTCTCATGGAAAAAAAACAGCTTATAAAACTTTTTTCTGAAATAAACAAAGAAGAGCTATTGAAAAATGATAATAAAATCTTTTTGTCTAATAAAAAGAATTTTTCATCTAAGAAAGGTCTTTGCGTTTTTTGGGAAAATATATTGAAAGAAGACGAAATGATATCAGTAAGAAAGCACACTAGGTTTTCTTATATTCCCTATCATAATCACAACTATATTGAACTTGTTTATGTTCTAAAGGGGCATTTATCTCAAAATATTTCTGATAAAAACATAGTGCTTACAGAAGGAGAATTAATTTTTTTAAACCAAGGAATTTATCATGAAATATTTCCTACTTCAAAAAATGACTTAATAATCAATGTTATAATTAGACCTGATTTTTTTGAAAGTATTTTTGAATTCATCTGCTTCGATGGTAAAATTAAAGATTTTTTTTTAGAGTCTATTTTTTCATACAACAAAGAAAATGGTTTGATTTTTAGATGCAGTGATAATTTGAGAATTCAAAATTTAATTTATGACATCATTTCTGAACTTATTCTTGATGATAAACTCTCTCATTTTAAAATAAAATTGCAATTATCATTACTAATAGTGGAACTTGCTAGAAATACAAATACTCTTGAAGAGCTTCAACCAATATCATACGAAAAAAATATTATTCATCAGACAATAAATTACATTGAAAATAATTATAAAACAGCTTCACTTGGAGATATTTCCACTAAATTAAACATTAGAAATTATTCTCTTTCAAAATTAATTAAAAAAGAGTTTAATCTTACTTTCAAACAAATTGTGCAAAATAAGCGTTTGAAAAAAGCTAAAGAATTAGTTGAAAATTCATCTCTTTCAATAACAGAAATTTGTGAATTCGTTGGATATTCTAATTGGAGCTATTTCTATAAAATATTTAAAAAAAAATATTATTGTACGCCGAATAAATTTAGAGGATAGTCATATTACAAGTGTTTAATATGCATATAATTTATCATTAAAATAGCATATCAACAAAAAAATCCATTCTAAGAAATTAATCTTAGAATGGATTTTTGAATTCGAAGAATTCAGAACAATCAAATACAATCGAACGTGTACGCTCTTTACGTATATATTTGATTGTATTTGACGCGAGAGTGCGGACTTAATTTGCCACACCTTTTTGAAATTTAAAATTACTTATGCTCTTATCATTAGAACCATTTTTAGAAAAATCCTTTATTTTTTTTATAACTTTACTAATTTATCAAAAAGCGTATTAACGTTTTTAAAATTAGCACGCATTGGTAACAAAGGTATTTTTTGCTATTTGTTACCTTTTTGTTGACTACGCAAAAAGTTTTTTAGTGACGGAGAAAGGTTTTCATTTTTTCCATCACTAGAGCAAATTTATTCTTCACTAAAAAGTTTCTTTCAATATAGGATACAACGTTTTAAAATTCTGATATTTTTTTTCTAATTTTTCAGCTTCATTCTTATTAGGCGAAAAACTTTCAACAGTAACTATAATTTTTTCACATGCTTCATTAACTGATTTGTAAGCCCCAGATCCGACCATTGCAAGAATAGCCGCTCCATATGCTGGTCCTTCTGTAGAATTGATAGTTTCAACTTTTGCATTAAAAATATCAGCTACTAATTGTTTCCAAAAAGTACTTTTAGCTCCACCTCCACTTATTCTAACACAGTTAATAGGAATTTTCATTTCTTTTAAAAGTTCAAGAGAATCTTTGAGCCCAAAAGTTATTCCTTCTAGTACTGCACGTGTCATGTCACCAGCAGTATGTTGCAATTTCAGCCCTATAAAAGATCCCGTTGCATTTGGATTATTGTACGGAGTTCTTTCTCCAATAAGATAAGGTAAAAAATAAAGATCTTTTGCCTCTGATTTTTTTGCTTCAATTTCTACAAATGTATTATAATCTTTAGTTTTATTTATTCCTTCGATCCACCATTTTAGTGCAGAAGCAGCCGACAGCATAACACCCATCTGATGATAATTACCATTTGCGTGGCAAAAAGAATGCAATCTATTCTCTTTATCAACAACATATTTTGAACTACTAGCAAAAACTACTCCAGACGTTCCAAGAGCAACTGAAATTTTACCTTCTTCAACAACTCCTACTCCAATTGCTCCAACTGCTTGATCTCCTCCACCAGCAACAATTTTTACTTCAGAACTTAGACTTAGTTCTATGGCAATCTCTTTTTCCAATGTTCCAACTACTTCAAAAGATTCATATAATTTTGGCAGTTGTTCTTCTTTTATACCAACTATCTCCAACATCTCTTTTGACCATCTTCTATTTTTGACGTCAAGTAAAAGAGTTCCAGAAGCATCAGATATATCTATAGAATAATTGCCACAAAGTTTGAATGCTAAGTAATCTTTTGGCAATAATATTTTTTTTATTCTCATAAAGTTTTCTGGTTCATTGTTTTTCATCCATAATATTTTTGGAGCAGTAAAACCTGTCAATGCCAAATTTCCAGTATATTTTGAAATTTTCTCTTGTCCTATCTCTTTATTAAGATACTCACATTCTTTTTCTGTTCTTTGATCACACCACAAAATTGCAGGTCGTATTATTTTGTTTTCATTATCTAGAGTCACAAGACCGTGCATTTGACCACTAAAACTAATCGCCACAATGTTATTTTCATAGCCTTTTACTATTTCTTTTAGCCCATCAAAGGTTGACGAAAACCAGTCTTCTGGATTTTGTTCTGCCCATTTTTCTCTAGGAAAACTTATTGGATATTCTTTTGAAACTATCTTTATGACTTTTCCTTCTTTATTAGCCAATAATAATTTTACCGCCGATGTACCAAGATCAATCCCTATATACATTTTGTTTTTCTCCTTATTTATTAATTTTAATTCCTTCTATAACATTTTCATCATATGTAGGTGTTATTTTTTCTCCTGCCTTTAAATATAAAACTTCATCATCTACTTTTTTTTCTTCTAAAAGTTTTTCAATAAAAGCTTTTCCACCTTTTACAATCTCCACACATTCATATTGTTTTTTTAAATAATTTATATTTTTTTCATCATTTTCACTCATTGTTTCTATGAATATAATTTCTTTTTTATTATTTGATAAAATATCGAATAAGTATCGCCCGTTGTCATCACCATATTTTTCAATATAAAAATCTAATGAATTTCTAGAATAGTTCATTTTGAAATTTTCATCTACTTTTTTTAGTTCCTCTATTTTTTCCAAATAATCTGTTGTATACCACTCTGCACTTAATCTTTCGGAAAAATTTTCATAAAATTTCTTTCCAGACTCTAAAAATATAGCACAGCAATCATGAGCTTTTGGAACAATAATCGGCAAAGATGAATCTATCCCTTCTATTGCGTTACCGCACAATCCGTACAAAAGTATTATTTTACTATACTTTTTATCAGCCTCTGTTTCTCTAATTTCTTTAACTATTAGTTCTTTAAGCTTAGAAGGAACAACATGGTTTTCCATTCCTATATATTTCACTTCAAACTGAAATGATTTTTCTTTCAATATCTTTTGTAACATATTTTCAAATATATTACAACTTATTATCTTTATCACAATTTTCCACCTCTATAATATTTCACTCAATTATTTACTAGTTATAACATTGACATCATATGTAGAAATTATTACTTTTCCAATCTTTAACTCTAAAATTTCTTCATCTTCTGTCCCATTTAGAATTTTTTCAATATATGAATTTCCCCCTTCTATAACTTCTACTTTTTCATATTGTTCTCTTAGTTCTGATATGTTTTTTTCATCATTTTCATCTTGCGTTTTTATAAAAACAACATCTTTTTTCTTTGTTATTAAAGTTTCATATAAGAATCTTCCATTTTCTTCTCCATATTTTTCTATATAAAGTTTTAATGATTCATCCGAATATTTGATTTTAAATTTTTCATTAGTTTTTCTTAATTCTTCTATTTTTCTTAAATGGCTTGATGTATACCATTCTGCACTCAATCTTTCTGAAAAATTTTCATGAAATTTCTTGCTGGATTCCAAAAAAATAGCACAACAATCATAAGCCTTAGGAATAACAATTGGTAAAGTTGAAGATATCCCCTCAACTGAATTTCCACATAATCCATACAAAAGAATTATTTTTTCGTTTTCTTTATTTCCTTCAGCTTTGCGTATTTCTTTTGTTATAAGTTCTCTTAGCTTAGATGGATTATCATCATTTTCCATCCCTATATATACTACATCAAATTCTCCATCTCTATTTTGTAACA
>JBOFDW010000174.1:0-9385 GCA_051647385.1 Fusobacteriaceae bacterium | reverse complement strand
GCAAGCTTGACTGGTATTTTATTCCTTTCACTTTAATTTACTGTATCTTTAATCAAAGTGCAAGCTTGATTGGCTATGTGAGAGAATTACGGGGTGATGCAAAAAAATGGTAAAAATAAATATGACAAAAAATAATAATAATAATTATATCAAATTTATAAAAATAAAATTAATATTAATTTTATTTGCAACTTTTATTTTTATCTCTAAGAATTTATTAGCAGTTTATGATTCTTTAATGAATATTGAAAGTAATAATCAAAAAGGTCAAATTATGATTGACGACAGATATTATGGAGACAACCAAAATAAAAATTTAAATTATGGAACTGGAAATAATATAAATAGATTTCAAGTATCAGGATTTAGTCAGACTTTTGAAAATCAAGTTATAAAATTTTGGATAAGAAAATATTCAGAAAATAATAACATGAGAAAAGAAGGTTATGATAATAGATTTGAATATATTTTTAAGCACGGACAAATTGGAGAATCTGGAATTGGAACTGGGACAAATATAATTTATCGGAGTTATTTCAAGAACGACGAATATTTTATTGGTGAAAAATTTTATTTTGCAGAATATTTGCCGATATTTGATTATTTTTCTTTAGCTCCATATCTCCAACATATTCTCTATGCAGACACAAATAATGCCTACGAAAATTCTTTGGGACTTTATTTAGAGTTTGGAAAAGAAAGAAAATGGTATGATTTTTATGTGAAACTAACTGGATACAAAACTTTTTATAGCAATGCTGCTGAACCATATTTGCTCCCTGAGATGTCAGAAAAAGTCATCAATAATTTTATATTTTCTATTGAAGCATATTATACTCAAGTATTTTTCCAACAAACTTTTGAGCATTGGGGATATAAAATAAAAGCTGAATTTGGAATTGATCCTTTTGAATATAATAAAGAATCTGTCAGATGGAATACTTCCTTTGACGCTGCTGCAAGTAGTTCAGTTTATTCTGCTTTCACTCGACCATACTTGGAAGTAACAGGAAAAATTTTGGATGATTTTCAAATTATCGGTGAAGTTGGGGCTGAATATAGAAACTGGCGAGATATTGAATATGACAAAACTGGCAACTGGTCTTGGCAACCTCAAATTATGCTGGGGATAAAATATTTATGGTAAGGAGAATAAATATATGAAAAAAGTTATTTCTATTTTGTTTTTAATTATCTGTGTAAGTAGTGTCTCAGCTACAAAATCCAATTCTTTTGATATTTTATTTTTTAATGTAAATAGTGGTCCTGGCAATTTTTCTTTGGCACTTGGAATAAAAAAATCTATGGAAGATGCAAAACAAAATCTTGATGTTTACACTACAACAATGGATGTTGATCTTGAAGAAAAATTTGAATTGCCTCTAGAAGAAGTTTTTGAAGCATCATCATCGAAGTCTAATTTTTCAAATAAATATGATCTTATATTAATTAACTCAGATAAATATGACGCTCAATTAAAAGCATATGCAAAAAAATATCCTAATACAAAATTTCTTTTAATAAATCATCCACCAGTTAAAGAGAAAAATATTAGTACGATAAAATTTGATTTTGATAACACAGCTTTTATGATGGGAGTCGTTGCAGCCAAAAGAACAAAAACAAAAAAAGTTGCTTATGTTGGAATAAATGCAAATAATTTTACTCAGAAAATGTCTTTTGATTTTGCAAAAGGTGTAAGATATATTAACCCAAAAATAGAAATTATTGAACGGGCAATAGATGAAATTCCAGATAATAGACCTTTTGATAATCCTTCGTATGGATATAAAATTACCGATGAACTTATTGCACAAAAAGTTGATGTTGTTTATCATGTTGCTGGTAGAAGCGGTTATGGAATTGTTGAAGCTGCAGAAAATTCTTCTGGAAAAATTTCTGTTATTGCGACAAGTATGAAAAATGATGAAACTTTTAATTTGAAATCTGTTATTGCGTCAGTTTATCCTGACGTTGAAGATAGAGTTTATAAAATTATTGAGCTATTATATTCTGGAGCAAATTTTGAAAGGGAATATATTATGTCTTTGGAAAATGGCGGAGTAAAAATTTCTGCAATGTCAGCAGACAATAAAAATTTTAGTGATGCTACTAAAAAAGAATTTGACGATATATTACAAAAATTAATTTCTGGAGAAATAAAAATAAAATAAAAAATATTAAATTTTAAATATTTTATTTATTTATTATTTATTATTTATTATTTATTATTTATTATTTATTATTTATTATTTATTTATTATTTATTTATTATTTATTATTTATTTATTATTTATTATTTATTTAAAAAATTATTAAAATTATTAAAATTAAAAACTTATAAAATTATTTCTAAAAATTTAATAAATATAAATATAAAATCAGCCTCTTAATATTAAAATAAATTTTTTGATATTTGTATGGCTTTTTTTATTGGAAAAATTAATTTAATTTTATTTGTAAGTACTTCTAATTTTTAGAAAGTATGGTATAATAATGTGGTCAAATAAGAACCAACTGCGGTAAAATAATGTTCGACCAAATAAAATTAAGGAGCAGCAATGAAAAATAAAGTTTTGGTGTTTTTATTATGTGCGATATTTTCGATTTGTATTTTCGCAACTGAGAATCAAGATGTCACAGAACTTAACGAAATTTTCAAACAAAAAAATTTCACACAAGGAATAACAAAATCAAAAGCATTTATAAAAAATTATCCAAACTCAAAACAAATTATAAGTATTGAAAAAAGAATATCTAAAGCTTACTATATTTCAAAAGATTATAAAAATGCAATTACTTCTTTTGAAAATATTATAAAAAAATATATTCTGACACCTGAAGAAAAAAACGAAAGTTATTATTATATTTCTAAAAGTTATATTTTACTTGGAAATGAAATTACTGCAACTGAAGTCGCAGAAAAAATTGATCGAGCAAGTATTTATTATGAAAGAAGTTATTATGACAGAGCTGTTATATATCTCGACCGTGGAGAATATAAGCAAGCTTTTGACATGTTCAAAAATATTGCTGTAAACGGAAACAAACTTAAAAATGCCGCAACTTTTAATATGGCACTTACAGCTTATAATGACGATCATTTCCAATTAACGATTGACGTCTTGAATGAATATGTTCCTTTAAAAGATCGTAATCGTGACGAAGCAGCAATACTTTATATTTATGGAACTTCTTATTATAAATTGGATGATTTAAAAAATGCTTCAAAATATTTTGAAGAACTTGTTGGAAAATATCCAAATACTGAATATGGAAAAAAAGCTAAAGTCACACTTATAGAAATATATTTAGCAATGAATAATATTGAAAAAGTTGAAAAATATTGGACGCTTACAAAAGGAAAACCAGAAGAGTTAAATGCACTTGCAACTCTTGGAGATTTTTACGCTGCCAAAGGTCAATATGAAAAAGCTTTGGAATTTTATAAGCAGACAGATTTAAATAGAAATCCTCGTGCACTTTATGGTTACGCATATTCTTTATATAATTTGGATCGAGTATCAGAAGCTTTGGAAAATTTCAAAAAACTTGAAGCTACATCTTATTATAATCAGTCAGTATATTATCAGTTTGCTAGTTACTACAAATTAAAAGATTATAAAAAAATTCTTGAAGAAAGAAAAAGAGAGAAGAGAATAGTTGTAACTCAGCAAGACAATGATAATATAAATCTTATTATCGCAAACGCTGCTTATGAAATGAAAGATTTTACTTTGGCACAACAATTTTACGCCAGTTTAAATCTTCACAGACCAAGTAAAGAAAATTTATATCGAGCAGTTACCCTTAGCGGACGAGTTAATAAAGCTGCTGACGTTTGGTCTTTGGTTGAAAGTTATAAAAAACTTTATCCCAACGACAAAGAATATAAGAAAAAAATATATATTGCTGCTGGTGAAGCTTTGTATAATAATGGAAATTCAGAACTTGCTGAACAATTATACGAAGAATTTTTATCTGTTCAAAAGGATCCAGATATTTTTAAAGCTATGAATGCACTTTTGGTAAATGAAAAAAAATATGGCGACTTAAAAAAATATTTGGACGGACAAGATGACAGTTTGCAAAATATTTTTTTACGAGGTGTTGCATTTACTGGAATTGGAAAATATAATGACGCAGAAGTTTATTATAAAAAAGTTTTATTCATGGTAAATAACGATGTAAATAACGAATGGTACATAAAAGCTAAATTAAATATGATAAAAAATTATTTTCTTGGTGAAAAATACCAGCTCGTTATAAATGAAGGTTTGGCTTATTTGCAATTACAAAAAGCTTTAGAAAAAGAAGATGTCGTTCAAAAAATAGGAATCAGTTATTATCGGCTTGAAAATTATCCAGAAAGTCGAAAATATTTTGAGAGATTAGCGAAAGAATTTAATAAAGTTGATATGGCAAATATCCAGATAGCGGATTCTTATATGTCAGAAAAAAATTATACAAAAGCAAAAGAAATTTATAAAAAAATATATGATACAAGTATTGACCCAGATGTTCGAGAAGTCGCTTTATTTTCACTTGCAAAAGTTGCTGACACAACAAAAAATCTTGAAGAATATAAAAAATATAGTGCTCAATTTTTAAAAGAATTTCCAGAGAGTGGATATAAAGAAACAGTGCTCGCAAATTATTTGCGTGTATCTGAAGGCATGAAAGATAATAATGAAGAAATAAAAACCTATACCACTATTTATAATAATTCAAAAGATGATGTGACACGTGATGAAGCTTTGGAAAAATTAATCAGGGCTTATATAGATTCAAAAAATTATTCTATGGCAGAAAGTTCGGCTCTAAAACTTAAATCTGAACTTAAGCAAACTGTTTATCTTGCTCAAACTTATGAGGCAAAAGGTGACACATTAAAAGCTGCTTTAAAATATGAAGCACTTTTAAAATATCCTGCCTACAAAGAATATGCAACTGTGTATCTTGGGAAATATTATTTTAATAAAAAAGATTACGCTAAGTCAAGAAAATATTTTGCTGATTTAGTTAAAATATCTGGAAGCAAATATCAAGACCTTGGATATTTTCAGGTTGCTGTCATCGATGAAATAAATAAAAATGCTTCGCAAGCTCTAAAAAATTATAAAATAGTTTATACAAAATATCCAAAAAGCATTTATATGGAAGATGCACGAATGAAAGTTGCAGACTTAACAGAAAAAACAAATATTAATGAGGCTTTGATTATTTATGGAATTATTGCAAACACTACACAAAACAAAGCATATAAAGGTTACGCCTTAGAGAAATTAGTTTATCATAATCTTAAAGCAAAAAAAGTTGATATCGCAAAAGATTATTATAACAGATTGCTTTCTGTGAATAAAGAAGCAGCTGCAAAATATGTTGAGTTTTTCCCAGCAACGGGAGGTAAATAATTATGTTAATAAAAATAAATAAATTTAATATTTTTAATTTAAAAGTAAATTTAAAATTTGTATTTATGATTATATTTTTAGTTTTTGCTTTTGACATAAATTCTGCTCCTGCACCAAAGGAAACAAAATCTGATGCTCCTGTTATTGATCAAGAAGTTCGGGCAAAAAATTTGCAACAATTAGAGTACCAGTCCATAACAAATACTAACGAAAAACTTAAAGAGCAAGAGTTTAGTTCGTCCAATATGGAAATAACTGGTGACACATTAAAAAGACAGAAACAAAAAATTACAATTATTCAGTCAGATAGTCTTGAGTTACAAGCTGAAGTTATTAATGGAGAGAAAAAAGGATTTTTTAGTAATTTGTTTAGATAAAATATAAGTATTTATCAAAATATTTTTTATAGAAATATTTTAAATTTAGATAAAGATTAAAGATTAAAAAAAAATAAATATTAAAAATATAAAAAAATTATAAAGATAATATTAAATAAAAATTTTTATTTATAAAGGAGAGAATGAATATGTATTGGATTCAAGCTGGTGGACCATTAATGTACGCGATACTACTTTGCTCAATTGTGAGTCTTGGAGTTGCTATCGAAAGATTTATGTATTTGAAAGTTAATGAGGCAAATAGTTTTCAAAGAATTAAAGAAATCTTAGCAGAACATTTGGAGAAAAAAGAAGTAAAAGAAGCAGTATATCTTTTGAGCAGAAGTAGAAGCTCGAGTTCTCAAGTTGTAAAAGAATTAATAATTTATTGGTATAAAACTGGAACTTCAAATATTATTACTTTAGAAGAAAAATCTAAAGAATTAATCCTTAGACAAATTCCAAAAATAGATAGAAATGTTTGGCTGCTTTCTCTTATAGCAAATATTGCAACTTTGCTCGGACTTTTGGGAACAGTTTTGGGAATGATTTTAACATTTAAAAGTGTTTCTGAAGGTGGAATAGGAGACCCTGCAATTCTTATGAGCTCAATTTCTGTCGCTCTTATCACAACTGCTGGCGGACTTTCTGTTGCAATTCCCACTATAATTTTTTATCACACAATTAATCGTAGAGTTGATACTGTAATATCTGAAATGGAAACTGCTTGCACAGAAGTAATTAATTTCTTCAGAAAATAATTTCATAGGAGGAAATAAAATGAGACTTAACAGAGTTAAAAGAAGCGAAACAAAAGAAGTCGTTTTAAATATTACTCCTCTAGTGGACGTTGTTTTTTTCTTATTGATATTTTTGCTTATCTCAACAACATTTATAAAAACAACTGATAGTGGAATAAAAATTGACTTACCAACTTCAACTATTAAAGATTCAAAAGAAATAGAAAATATTCAAGTTTCCATAACAAAAGAAAAACAAATAATCGTCACTTACAAAGAAGGCGGTTCAAATAAACAAACTCAAGTTGCTGATTTAAAAGAATTAAAAATTTCTTTATCAATTTTTCTTGAAAAAAATAAAAAGAAAAGTGTCATTATAAGTGCTGACAAAAATCTTGACTATGGTCTCATTGTTCAAGTGATGACAATTTCTAAAGAAGCTGGAGCTACGGCTCTTGATATTGATACTGTTGCACCAGCAAAATAAATTCGGAGGGATTATGAAAAAAAATGATATATTTTCGCTTCTAATCTCTGCTTTTATAAACTTATTTTTGATTTTACTCTTTGGTCTGAGCATAACAACTAATTCCGGAAAATTAAAAGTTGGATTGGTCGCTCTTGATAATCAAAATGATGTTGAGTATCAAGGACAAAAAGAAGTTGATGGACCTATTCCACCAGAAATTCCTCCAGAACCTATTACAGAACCTGAAATAGAAAAAAAGCCTAATCCAACAAAAGAAATTAATTTGGATAAGTTAGATTCTATTTCTATTGATAAACCAAAATTATCTAATATTTCTGATAAAGGTGTCAAGATAAATCAAAAATCTAAACCTTCTTTGCCAAATCCTGATGTTGAATATATGGAAGCTCCAATAAAAACTTCTGGTTCAAAACCTGGCGTGCCAAGTGGATATAAACTTGGAACACAAGATGGAGATATTATTGCAAACTGGAATCAAAATAATCGTGACCCTGAATATCCACAAAGTGCTCAACTTCAAGGACTGAACGGAACTGTAACTCTTAAACTTACAATAGATAGAGCCGGAAATGTAAAAAATGTTGTCTTTGTAAAAAAAAGTGGAGTTTCAGCAATTGATTTGGCAATAGAAAAAGTGGCGAGAACATGGAAAATAAATCTTACAAAAAAATCTAAAATTATTAGCGGAGATGTTATTCTTGAGTATAAATTTAAACTAGGAAACGATTAATTTTTTTGAGGCGGTGGAAAAAATGAACGTATTGGGATTTAAGTTAGACAATGAATTAAAGGCTGAGTTTGAAAGCAGTGCAGATAATGTGGTTTCATTTAGTGAAGAAATAGTTGCTCTTTTAAATTTAGCAAAAACCAAAAAATTTGATGCAATAATAATTGATGAGAAAAATTTTCAAGAAGAAAGTCTGTTGAATTTAATAAGCAAACTTATTGAATTGCAAAAAAAAGCTATAATTATTATTATTGGAGAAACTTCAAATTTAAAACTTGTTGCTGGAAGTATAAAAGCTGGAGCTTACGATTATCTTTTAAAACCAATGGAAGCAAAAAGAATAGTTGAAATAGTAACAACTTCTGTCAAAGCTCATAAGATGATGGCAGAGCGAGTTGAAAAACAAAAAGGTAGTAGCAACAAACTTATAGGACATTCAAGAGCCATCGTAGAAGTTTATAAAAAAATTGGTCGTGTTGGAAAAAGTATGGTGCCAGTTTTAATTGTTGGGGAAAAAGGAATTGGAAAAAGTAGTGTTGCAAAAGCTATTCATGAATTTAGTATGAATAGTGACAAACCTTTTATAAATATAAATTGCTTAGTTCTTGGTAATGAACTTATTGAACGAAAACTTTTTGGATATGAGAAGGGGGCTTTCCCAGGAGCAATTGCTTCACAAGCTGGCGACCTTGAAAAAATAAATAATGGAACTTTACACATTGGAAATATTCATGCACTAAATTTAGAACTTCAATCCAAATTGCTTTATTTTTTGGAACACGGAGAATTTTTTAGAATGGGAAGTGCCATACCATTAGAAAGTCATGCCAGAATTATTGTTTCCACTACTGAAGATATTGAAAGCCTAATTCAAAAAAATAAATTTATAGCAGAACTTTATTCAAAACTTAGAGTTTTAGAAGTTATGATTCCACCGCTTCGAGATAGAAAAGATGATATTCCTTTTATTGTTGATCATTATATTGAGCAATGTAATCGTGAGCTTGGAACTTCTATAAAAGGTGTTAGCAAGCCAGCCCTAAAAAAAATGCTAAGATATGACTGGCCAGGAAATGTTAACGAACTTAAAAATGCTGTAAAGTCTGCCATTGCAATTTCATCTAGCGAAACAATTTTGCTTGAAGATTTGCCAAGCAATGTTCTTGGTGGCACAGGATTAAAACTTGGCGACACTGATCAAGATACATTCTTGAAAAATTGGATTCGTTCTGAAATAGATTTTATGAAAAAGAATTCAAAGCGTGCTTATTATGAAAATATAGTTGCTAAAGTTGAGAAAGAATTAATTCATCAAATCCTTGAAATGACTAATGGAAAAAAAGTTGAGTCAGCTGATCTTCTTGGAATAACCAGAAATACTCTTAGAACTAAAATGAATAATTATGATTTAGAATAATAATTATAATAAAAATTTCTATTCTAAAACAAATAAAAATATAAATATTTATTTAAAATTAAATATAAAAAATTTTTACTAGACAAAAAAGAGAAAAATATTTCCTTGTATTTTTCTCTTTTTTTTGATATAATATTTCTTGCCCTGCTTGAAGATAAATATCTTCGGGCCAAAACCATAGGGAGGAGGTAATTTAATGAGAAAATATGAATTGATGTAC
>JBOFDW010000173.1:0-2146 GCA_051647385.1 Fusobacteriaceae bacterium | reverse complement strand
TCCATTGCCGATACATATAATAAGGATCCAAGTCTTCCATACCAACACTTGCATAAAATTTTTTGTGCTCAAGAATTTCTTTTCTAATTTTTTTTAGTAAAGTATAAGGGTCATTTTTTAAGATTTGTTTTCCTTTTCGCCCAAAAACTCTCAAAAAATGCACGTCATCAAAATTTTTGAAAAATATAACAGGAATAAAAAGAGCTTGAAAAATTTTCAAAACTCTTTGGTTCAAAACTAATCTTACAAGACTTACAGCTCCAGCCATAGTCCCAATAACACTAAAAAAATCAATATTTTTTAAACCAAGACGGAGAGCTCCATGCCCACCCATGGAAAATCCGCATATGCCAAACTTTGCCTCTGGGAATTTTTCCTTAAGAGATGGAAATAATTCATATGAAAAGTAATCTTCATATCTGAAATCTTTTTCACCATAAAAATTTGCATACCAACTTTCTCCAGCATAACCAGAGTCATGCAATATAAAAACCATTTCGTCTATTTCGTTTTTTTTTCTCAAATAAATATAATTTTCTATAAGCTTGGCTTTATAAATCCAATCTTCTCTTGTATCTTCAAGACCATGCAAAAGAACCAAAACTTTTTTTGCCTTCGTAGGATTACAATTTTTTGAATAAACTTGGTTATAAATCATTTCTTCTTTTGTATAGTCCGACCTTTTTGAAAGTGTTTCAATAATAACTTCATCTTTAATTTCTTCCAAAGTTGGGAAGTTTGCAGGAAAATCAAAATGATTTACAAATTCTACTGAATCATATTTTAGCACATCGACAAATTCGCCACTAATTTTTCCATCACTTTCTGGTCTAAACATGAGATATACAAAAATCAAAACAAAAGCTACAATCAAAATGATTGTCAAGAACATTTTCTCCTCCTAGAAGTCTGCGTTTTTTGGTGTCCTTGGAAAAGGAATCACGTCACGAATATTTGTCATTCCAGTCATATACATCATCATTCTTTCAAATCCTAGACCAAATCCAGAATGAGGAAAGCTTCCAAATTTTCTAAGATCCATGTAAAATTTATAATCTTCTTTGTTTAGGTCAAAACTATCCATAGCTTTTTCAAGCTTCTCTAAATTATCTTCACGCTGAGAACCTCCAATAAGTTCTCCAATACCCGGCACTAATAAATCCATAGCACGAACAGTTTTTCCGTCTTCATTCAGTTTCATATAGAAAGCTTTTATCTCTTTTGGATAATTTATTAAAAATACTGGCTTGCCAAAATGTTCCTCTGCCAAATATCTTTCGTGCTCACTTTGTAAATCGATTCCCCATTTAACAGGATACTCGAATTTTTTTGGAGCTTTCAAAAGAAGTTCTATTGCATCAGTGTAAGAAAGTTTTGCAAATTCTGCACTGACAACTTTTTGAAGTCTATCAATAATTCCTTTTTCTATGAATGAATTAAAAAAGTTCATTTCTTCTTGGCAATTATCCATCACATATTTTATAACAAACTTCACCATTCTTTCTGCCAAATCCATATTTGCTTCCAAGTCAGCAAAAGCAATTTCTGGTTCTATCATCCAAAACTCAGAGGCATGTCTTGCTGTGTTTGAATATTCTGCTCTGAATGTTGGTCCAAAAGTATAGACATTTCTAAACGCAGCACAATAAGTCTCAACATTTAATTGCCCACTTACTGTCAAGTTAGTTTCTTTTCCAAAAAAATCTTTGCTTGTATCTATTTTTCCATCTGGAGTTTTTGCAACATTTTCAAGATCAAGAGTTGTCACTCGAAACATTTCTCCTGCACCTTCACAATCCGAACCAGTTATAATAGGAGTATGAACATAGACAAAATCATTTTCATTAAAAAATTTATGAATAGCAAAAGCCAGAACAGAACGCACTCTGAACACTGCCATAAAAGTATTTGTCCTTGGACGTAAATGTGCAATTGTCCTCAAGTATTCAAAAGTTTGTTGCTTATTTTGTAGAGGATAATCAAGTTCGGCTTTTTGAAAAACATCAACTTTATCAGCTAAAATTTCAAAAGTTTGTCCAGCACCTTCAGATTTTTTAATTTTACCAAAAACTTTTATGGTTGAGGAAATAGAAAGTCTTGCTATCTCGTCGTAATTTTTTAGAGAATCTTCGAAAACAATTTGAAC
>JBOFDW010000172.1:0-5396 GCA_051647385.1 Fusobacteriaceae bacterium | reverse complement strand
ATTTAAAAAAACAGTTACCTGTAAGTTATATCATGAATACAACTTTTACGCAAGAATTTTTTTAACTAACAAAATATTTTCATCAAACTTGCTTTTATATTTACTGGAAGCCTCATTTTATTTTTCTCTGTTAATATTAATTTCATATCTATTTGACTAGAATTTAAAAACGCAATATATTTTAAAATATCAAATATAAAATCTCTCTCTTCCAAATTTGAAACAAGTTCTTCCACGAAAAAAACTTTATCTATTGGAGTTGTCCATTTTAAATTTTTCACAAACTCACGCAAAGATTTGTATATATTTATTTTTGAGCCTAAACTTTTTACATCTGAATTTTTATCTTTAAAGTACTGCTTCATAAATTCACCGATTCTCAAAAAATCAACTGACTCATCAAGGTTATATTTTCCCTTTTTATACTCCATAATGTCTGTTGTATTTCTAGCAAAAAATTCATACACAGGCTCCGTTACTCCTAAATCTTCACAACTAAGTTCTGGTACTTTTATAATTGTCGCCCTAGATTTTATAGTTGGTAAAATATTTAGCGAAGTAGTCAGCAAAAAGAAAAAATTTCCTTCCAAAGGTTCTTCAATAGTTTTGAGCAAAGCATTTGAAGCTACCGGTTTCATTCTATTAATATCTTCCAATATAAAAATTTTAGCTCCACCTTCATAAGAACTGACCGCCATTTTTTGTGTGAGTTCTCTCACTGACTCAATTTTTATTCCACCAGATTCTGACAAAATTTCCAAATCACCATGAGTTCTTGCATCCATTCTTTTGCACGATTCACACTCATCGCAAAAATCTTGCTGATTATTTTTGCAGTTAAGTGCCTTCCCAAAAGAAGTCGCAAGTTCTTTTAGTTGTCCTCTATCATTACCATAAAAAATATATGTCCCTGCAACTTTTCTGTTACTTAGTTCATTAAAAATATTTGATTTTACATTTTCACTACAAACTAAGTTTTTTATCATAATTACCTTTCCGCTTTATCTATTCTTTTTAGTGTATCAAGTTGCTCAAGAGCAATACCTGTTCCCATAACAACACTTTCAAGTGGATTGTCAGCAAGTCTAACGTTCAAATTTGTACACTCAGACATCAAATCTGTAAAGTGTCTTACAAGAGAACCACCACCTGTCATAATCGCACCTGTATCAATTATATCAGAGGCAAGTTCCGGAGGAGTTTCTTCGAGTACAGCTTTTATACAATCAATTATTTCCATGAGCGGTTCATTCAAAGCCTCTCGAATTTCTTCTGAAGAAATATTTATAGTTTTTGGTAGCCCCATTATTAGGTCTCTACCTTTTACTGCCATAAATTCTTCCTTCTCAAGTGGCATCGCAGTTCCTATCTTGAATTTTATTTCTTCAGCTGTTCTCTCCCCAATCAAAAGATTATGCTTTTTCTTTGCGTATTTTATTATTGCCTCGTCGAAATCATTTCCAGCAACTCTAATCGTTCTGCTAACAACCGTTCCTCCAAGAGAAATAACAGCAACGTCTGTTGACCCACCGCCAATATCTATAATCATATTTCCTCTTGGAGCACTTATATCCATCCCAGAACCAAGAGCAGCAGCTCTCGCCTCTTCTATAAGATAAGCTTTCTTTGCTCCAGCAGAAATTGTCGCTTCAAGTACGGCTCTTTTTTCAACACCAGTAACATCTATTGGCACACATATCATGATTTCAGGCATAAAAAAATTATACTTACCAAAAACTTTCTTGATAAAATGTTTTATCATAGCTTCAGTTATATCATAGTCAGCTATGACTCCCTCACTAAGAGGTTTTACAGCAACAATTGTATCAGGAGTTTTTCCAACCATGTCTCTGGCTTCGAATCCTACCGCCAAAACTTTTCTAGTATCTTTATCTACCGCCACAACAGATGGCTCGTTAAGGACAATCTTTCCGTGTTTTTTACTGTAAACCAAGGTGTTGGCTGTACCAAGATCTATTCCAATCCCTCTGCTTGCAGCATCCAAACCAAAAAATCCTAATATTCCCATCAAAATTCCTCCTGTAATTTTTTTATCAACTCTTTTATTTTATCATACTCTTTGCTTTTATACCATACTCCAATTAAAACTTCAAATGAAGTTGCTTTTCTATACTCTTCTTCTGTGCACGATTTAGGAAAAGTTTTTATGTTACTATTTTTTCCTCGCCTAACAATTTTTTTTTCTTCCTCATTTAAATTATCCAAAATTTTATCTAGAAATGCCGATTGAAATTTTGCATTGACAAAAGATTTTACCAGCTTATTAGTTTTCTGTGGACTAAAACCCTTCTCTATAAAATTTTCTCTTACATGAAGTTCCCACACTGCGTCTCCTAAATACGCCAAAACAATTATAGGATAATCTTTTAAACTCCCCATGTGGTTATGTCCTTTCCGTCTGAACTTCTTGAGTCCTTTATTTTTACACCGTGTTCTGCAAGTTCCTCTCTGATTTTGTCAGATGTTGTCCAATCTTTATTGGCTCTTGCTTCACGTCTAGCCTTCAACTTTGCTTCTATTTCTTCTGGTGAAATTTTTAGTTCTACTTGCTTCTCAAGTTTTACACCTAAAACATCTTCCATTGATATTTTTATAAAATCTAAAGCCCCCTTCAAAATCAAGTCCCACAAAGTAAAATCGTCTTTTTCGACATTTTCAACTGAATCTAAGAATACATTTACATCTCGAACAAGCTCAAACACTGCTCCAATTCCTATTGCAGTATTAAAATCCTCGTCCATTCCTTCTCTAAATTTCTGCTTGGATTTTTTTAAACTCGCTTCTAATTTTTTTGATATCTTACTTAATTTATTCTTTTTTTCGTTATTTTGTCCATTATTTTCCTCGTACTCTTTATTATTTAAAAAATTGGTACTCAAAAAAGTTTTCACTCGCTCTACTGTTGTCATAATTCTTTCAAGTCCAGACTTTGCCTGTATCATTTCATCTTCAGAGAAATTTATTGGCTTTCTATAATGTGAACTGATCATGAAAAATCTCAAAATATTTCCAGAATATTTTTCCAGTACATCGCGTAACAAGAAAAAATTATTAAGAGACTTTGACATTTTTTCGCCCTTAACATTTATAAAAGCATTGTGTATCCAGTATCTTGCAAACTCACCATCAGAAGAACATTTCGATTGAGCTATTTCATTTTCATGATGCGGAAAAATCAGGTCTTGACCGCCTCCATGTATATCAAAAGTTTTCCCTAAAAGTTTGTTTGACATAGCCGAGCATTCAATATGCCAACCAGGTCTCCCTTTTCCCCATGGTGACTCCCAAAATGGCTCATCAGGTTTTGCAGACTTCCACAGAGCAAAATCCAGCGGAGAATTTTTTATTTCATTGACGTCAACCCTGGCTCCAGCCAAAAGTTCTTCAGTATTTTGGTTGGAAAGTTTTCCATAATCAGACTTGTATTTTCCCACATCAAAATAAACATCTCCATTTATTTCGTAGGCAAAATTTTTCTCAATTAATTTTTTTATAATATCTATCATTTCGTTTATATATTCCGTGGCTCGAGGCCGAATCATCCCCTCTTCTTTTAGGTTGATTTTTTGAGTATCCACAAAATATGCCTCTATATATTTTTTAGTTATCTCTTCCCATGGTATTCCTTCTTCGTTTGCCCGCTTAATTATTTTGTCGTCCACATCAGTAAAATTTTGTACATATGTAACTTTATATCCCGAGTATTCAAAATATCTTCTTATAGTGTCAAATAAAATTGCAGGTCTAGCGTTTCCAATGTGAATATAATTATAAACAGTTGGACCACACACATACATGGAAACTTCTCCAGATTTCAACGGCTTAAATTCTTCTATTTTTCCACTCATCGTATTATAAAGTTTGATCATTATTGCAGCCCTCTTTCATTCTTGCTTAAAATTTCAAATAATAATAAAAATTACAAATATTTTAAATCATCTGGAGTTGTGATTTTTATATTATCATAATCTCCAAATAAAATCTCAACTTTTCCACCAATTCTTTCAACGAGAGAAGAATCATCAGTCCCATAAAAATTTTCTTCAAAAGCTTTTTTGTATGCCCTAAAAAGTATATCATACTTAAATATTTGTGGCGTCTGAACTGCAACCAAATTTTCTCTTGGCGGTGTGTCAATTATTATACCACATTTATCAATATTTTTAATAGTATCTTTTACTTTTACTCCAACAACAATTCCATCAAGTGTTTTGTCATCTAATAATTTTTGATATCCATCACACAAATAACTTTTTCTCATAAAAGGTCTTGCTCCATCTTGAACTGCAACAATTCCTGACTCAATATTTTTTAGTCCGCTCCATATAGAATCTTGCCTCTCTTTTCCTCCAGCAACAATATTCTTAAGTTTTTTTATCCCAAATTTTTCACAGTGCTTTTTTACAAGATTTATATCTTCTGCAGAAGTAACTATTATAATTTCGTCAACTAACTCACATTGGTCAGCAATCATGACAGAACTCATATAAAGTGGCTTGCTATCTTTTTCTAGAAACTGCTTTTTCTCTGTTGTCTCCATTCTTTTCCCAAACCCAGCAGCAGCAATTATGACTGAAAACTTTTCTACTTTAGCGTTACCACTGTGCATCCAAGCCCTCCCTCATCATGATTTCCTATCCTGAAATATTTTACGTATCTACAAGTCTTAAAATATTTTAGTAATCCGTCTCGCAATGCTCCAGTACCTTTTCCGTGAATAACATAAACGTCATTATATCCGCTAAGAGTTGCTCTATCAAGATAAGATTCCAGCTCAATTATTGCCTCGTCAACCATTTTTCCTCTAAGGTCTATCTCATATTTCACACCTGACCTTGAATGTGATCCAGCAGAAATATAAGTTTTTTTTCTCTCAGGTTCAGCAGCCTTCATGTCACTAAGAGGCAATTCCATCTTCAAAATTCCAGATTGAATAATTGCAGTACCTTTGCTAGAATTTATTTTAATAACACTTGCATGTTGGTTCAAAGATTTTATATAAACTTTGTGCCCAGCTTCAAAGTCGAGCTTAATATTTGCATTGGGTTTAGATATGATTTTTGATTTTTTATCTTCAGAAATTCCAGATCGAATTTGAGAAAGCTGCCTCTTAACATCTTTCAAGTCATCTTTGTTGCTATCTTCTCTTTGGATTTTTTCTATAAGTCCAGCCGCTTTATCCTGAATTTCTTTAATCATTTGATCAGCTTTTTCATAGGCTTCTTTTAATATCAAATTTTTATTTTCTTCAAGCTCAATAATTTTTTTGTCGTATTCTAATTTCTCTCTTTCTGTCTCTGCCTTCAGACTAGAAATTTCTAGCCTCAACTTATCTAACTCATCTGTTTTTTCTTTGATGTTTGTGACCATTGCAC
>JBOFDW010000171.1:0-6669 GCA_051647385.1 Fusobacteriaceae bacterium | reverse complement strand
CACCAAACATATTTTTGATTTTATCTTCTGTCTGAGCAGCTGTTAAATCTGTTGCTCTCAAAATTCCGTCATAAAATTTATCTTTGTTTGAGCTATTAGTATTTGTGTAATTATCTTCTAAATATTTTGCAAGATTTTTATCAGATAAAACTGTGTCAAAACTTTTCCTCTCAAGATTTAAGTTTACAGCTTTTCCAGTTTCATCGTATGTAACATCTTTTGCCACAAAAAATTCTGAGTAAGATTTCAAGTTTGCTTTGAACCAGTTAGATTCATTAGAGCTAGAATTTTGTGTGATAGCATTTTTTATAGTTCCAAAATTTGCATAAAGAGGAACCATATCTGGAGCTAAATAAATATCACCAGAAACATTTGAAGCAGAAAGTTTTGCATAACTTCCCATTACAAATCTTCCTCCACCAAAATCAGCAATGTCAAAGTTTTTGTCTACGATCATTTCTTTTTGGCTAACAATTGTTGCTCCGGTTTCTATAACGAAAGCTCTGTTTCCATTTCCGTCAGCAATTAAATCTGTTCCATTAAGTGTTACGTTTGTACCACCAGCTCCATATGTAGTTGGTACATCAGATATAGAATTTCCACTTCCATTGCTAGATTCATCTTTTATCCTATCTGCTAAACTGCTATCACCTATAACTGTAACAGTAGAATTAAGACCTCTAAGATATAACCCAACAGAATTTGTACTACCAGCTTTAAGAACTATGCTAGAATTTGCTCCGAGAAAAACTTTTGTTTGTTCTGAATTAACATATATTCCATAACCTTTACTTCCATAAACTTCAATTCTTCCTAGATTATGAACTTCAGAATAATAACCAATAGAGTACATTCCAGCAGAAAAGTCATATTCTTTATCAGTTCCTTTTCCAACTACATATATAACTCCAGACTCCATATTTTTTATTATATTATTAGATCTCTGAGAACCAGGCATAGAAATACTCATTCCAAATACTCTCGTACCACTAACATAAATTGTACCAAGATTTTCAGCACTACCTACTGACACTTTCATAGCACTTCCTGCTCTTTCAAATTGAAAGTTATCAGATGACATCTCAATTATGCCAGATGCTGAATTTATTGAACTACCACCACTTGTTGAAGACATCCCAGATGTTGCATAGAGAGTACCAGTAGCAACATATAAAGAAATTTTTCCATGATTAAATGCAGTATTACCACCATCAGCATTCATTCCAACTACTGAACCAGAAGAATTTTCAGAATTTTTGATAATTCCATAATTGACAATACTTGAAGATGAGCTAAATTGTGCTGAACCTGTTTTCATTCCATAAATTAAAAACTTACTACCAGAATCAATTATATTTATAACCCCTTCCGCAGCATTTATAGCGTTTCCAATATTTATATGCATTCCATAAGAATTAGCAATAGTATTTGAGCTTGAATATAAAGTAATATTACCATAATTTATTCCTGTACTAGTTGTAAAAATAGAGTCTCCTGACATATTCATAGCTGTTACTCCACCATTTGAATTTTCAGAATCAGTAATCGTTCCATAATTAAGTAGAAGAGAGTTTCCAAAAAAACTTGAGGCAGCATTCATACCATATCTACCATAATTAGTTTCGCTATCTTCCAAAGTAATTATACCGCTATCAGTATTTATTCCAAAAGAGTTTGCACCGGTTACTTCAATTCCAGAACCACCTGTATTTGTGCTACCATATAATTTCAAATTAATTTTTCCATAATTTATTGCTGATGAGTTTGCACCTGTAGCTCTTAGTCCAGCATAAAAATTTTTATAAGATGTGTTTATGTTAATTTCACCATATTTATTATTTATAACAGTTGAACCGTTTCGTGCAGCTTCCATTGCAGAAGCAGAATTTCCAGAAACATAAAGAATTGCAAAGTTTTGGATAGTACCATAGGTAGAATTTGTTTTATAAATATCAGAATCTGCATCTATATAGTTATTGTCGTTGACATCTAAAGTCAAACCTAAATCTTGTATTGGTGGATTAATTGGAGTATTATTATCCGTGCCTCCACCTCCTGAAGTTCTTCCACTAGGATCTCCACCGCTACCACAACTAATAAGTGTAAATAATAATGTTCCAACCATTGTAAAACTTAATAATTTTCTTTTCAACATAACTTTCCCCTTTAAATAAAATATAATTTAAAAATAAATAAAAATAAAATTTAACCAATATTAAAAATATTATCACAAAATATTCTTATAATCAATATAAAAATAAAAAGATTTATATAAACTAAAATTTTATCTCAATATTGCAAATTTTTTTATACCTAAAAATAAAAAAGCCAACCAAATTTTATTGGTCAGCTTTTAAAAAAAATTAAATTCTATCTTCAAACTTCCCACACGTCCCATGCACCTCGTTATCAGTCCTCATCTTCTTTATGTATAAATTTTTTAATCAAGTTGACATTAAAAAAGAGTTCAAAGAGTTTTAAATTTTTTTATCTCCAATTATCTCGGGCGAGTCTTAACTTTCAGAGATGGCAACTTTGAAGAAGCAACTTCGAGAGTGCGAATTTATTACTGTAATTGGCACGAAAAAATTTGGCACTAAGTCCAACCAATTATTTTGCAAGTCTCCTATATTTAAGAGAGGTAACATATTTTGCTTGAATAAATTTTTATAATCATTTTATAAAAGTTGTAACCTTCTTGTGACCTATTTTGTGACCTGTTTTTTCGTTGGTATTACTCAGTTGTGTTAATGTGACCTCTTTTTCTTAAGGTAGACTACCTATAATTTTTTTGCCTCTAAATATTTTTCTATAATATTTTTTATATGGGGTATATAAAATAAAAAAACAGGCAAAAGTGGTTACAACTCTTAATAATATATAGCTAGACAAGGTCACAAAAAAATAACAGAGGGTCACAATCAACAAAGTAGGAGGTCACAAAGCAAAACAAAATATCCTAAGAAAGTTTTCAGAAAAATAAAAGCACAATAAATAAATTTGAGCTGAAAATATTTTGGCTCATGAAATAAAAAAGTGAGTAACTTATGTTACTCACTTTTATTTTTTATAAAAATCTAAAAACAAAATTTCTTTCCCACCTTTTTCTTTTATTGTCTTGATGAATTTTTCGTTCTCCTCCATAATTTCTCTACCCCTAGTTGAGACTCTTTCATATTCTTTTCTCGACTTAAAACGAATTGTTGTTCCGCAAATATCTCTGGCATCCATTCTTTCGCTTATGTTTCTTAATCCCTTGATTTCTTCTGATTCCATTTTTATTCCTCCTCACCTAATGAGTCTATCCAGAAATAATCGTTGCCTTCTAAGTTTTCAATCGTTACTCTTGTTTCTATAAAATTATTTTTCATGTAAAATATTTTAGCGTTATCATTAATCGGTTGTAAAATAATTCCCCTCATGCAATGAAATTTTTCCGTTAGACTTTTAGCTTCTTTGAGCAAAATTTTCAAAATAGCTGTTCCTATTTTTTGGTTCTGAAAAGTAGCATCAACTGCGAGGTAATCTAAACTCAAAAAAGAAAAACTTTTTGGCACATCATTTTTAAATCCAATCTGATGCCTCACAAACGACACACTAAAAAAGGCGAGTAGCTGTTCTTCTCTCTCAACCAAAAAAGTTCCCCTCTCTTTTCTATCGTGTTTTTCCAGTGCCTCTTCTTGTATAAAAGAATCAAGACTTTCTTCGGAACAATAGAAATTATCACGAATATTTTCAAGGTCACTATTTTTTAGTGCTCTTATAAAATAATTAAGCTCGACCCCATCTTCGCCACGCATACAAAATTTTTGTTCCATGTTTCTCCCTGAAGTTTATAATGATTCATTATAACACCTTATCAAAGTTAAACCTAACTTTATTATTTTGCTCAACACTTTTATTAATGAATAATCTGTGATAAAATATTATCATAAATTTATATTAACTCTAGGAGAAAAAATGATTGAAGAAATAAACAGAATAAAAGAATTGTATAACTTTGAGATTAAATATTTCAATGGTCAACAAAGAGTTTCTAAAACAAGAAAGACAACTGAAAATTATATCGTTGGAAAAATAGATGGAATAAAAGAAACTTTTGATAATGACCATTGGGCATATAAAGTCGGATTCCATTTTAGAGAAGCATTGGATATTTATTGGAGAACTTTTTATAAGAGGACAGAAGTTTTTAATGAGCAAAAAAATGAATCTGAATTTAAACTATCACCTTATCGCTCATGTTTTGTTGAAGGACCATTTTTAAATTTTAAATGTGGTGACTCTTTTTATCATAAAAGTGGAGCACTAGCAATTCAAGTAGATGCATCTTCTCCAGTAACTTTTGATCAAAAAAACGAGTCTATGAACGAGGGTCTGGTAATTTTTTATGAATACTCTGTTAAAAATAATCTCTTTCAAAAAATAAATCTTGAAGAAAAAAATAAGTGCACTCAAATAGAATTTTTAGAGTTTCTTATAACAGGAAAAAAATCTTTTTCATGAAAATGGGGCTGATATAATGTCAAATATTGATTATATATTTTTTATGGTAAAGGGTTCTACGGGAAATATTTATCAAACAAAATTTTGGAAGGAAGGTTTTAACTTTAGGTCATCATGCACATGTCCAGCTGGAAAGAAATGGAGTTATTGCAAACATAGATTTCAACTTATGGAAGGTGAGGTAACTGATTTAGTTTCAGAAAATATTGATGACATAAAAAAATTGCATGAATTTTTAAGAGATTCTGATGTTGGAAAAATTTTTCAAGAATTTATGGATCAAAAAGATTATGAAAATGTTTATTATAAATATTCTAGAATTATAGACAATAGACCTAACGTAAGAAATGAAGTCAAACCTCCAGAAAAAAATCAATTTATCACAGAAAATTTTTCATTCTTAGAAACAAATGGAGTATTTTATCTATATGACATGGCTTTGAATTATATAGGGAATTTTTTTCTGAACAAAAAATCACGTGAAATTTTCTTGATAAAATTTTCTGATTATTTAATAGCAACTGAAAATAGTTCGATTGCAAATTTTTATTCTAATAACAATTTTCTTTTGAATAAAATAAAAAATTTTGATAAGAACAGAATAAAAAAATTAAGAGAAGAAATGAAGATAGCCATGAGATAAAAAATTGCCCATAAATTTTTATGGGCAATTTTTATTATATATTTTCTTTACCTTCATCTATCATATCCAAAAATTCTTGCTCGGACAAAATTTTTATAGTTTTAATCTTTTGTGCCTTTTCAAGTTTCAATCCTGCGTCAGACCCAACCACAAGGAAGTCAAGTTTTTTATTGACTCCACTTGCACTTATCCCTCCGAGAGCCTCCACCAAAGTTTGAGCTTTTTCCCTTGTGAAAAGTTCGAGCTTTCCAGTGAACAAAAAAGTTTTCCCTATAAACCTTGCCGAATAATTTTCCTCTGATTTATTTTGATTTTCTTTTACTTCAAAATTTACACCAGAAGATTTTAGTTTCTTGATTAGCTCCAAATTTTTATGATCACTAAAAAATTTCAAAATTGTTTCTATACTTTTTTTTCCTATACCTTCAATTTTTGCAAGCTCTTTTTCTCCCATTTTAAATAAATTTTCTATGTTATCAGAAGATTTAGCTAAAATTTTTGCCGTTGCTTTTCCAACAAACGGAATCCCAAGAGAATATAAAGTTCTATCGTAATCAACCAACTTACTTTTTTCTATACTATTCAAAAGATTTTCAACACTTTTGTCTCCCATCTTTTCCATCTGAACCAGCTCATCTCTGTGTACATGCAAATTATAAATGTCTGACACATCTTTTATAAAACCAGCCTTTATAAATTTTTCTATGATAGATCCGCCCAATCCCATGATATTCATGCCATTACGAGACACAAAATATTCTATACTATTTTGTATTTTTTGAACACATAGTTCATTGATACATTTTAAGGCAACACTTCCCTCTTCTTTCACGAGCAAAGTTCCACAGCTCGGACAATTTGTTGGCGGAATAATTTCTAGCTCCAACCCTGTTCTTTCTTCTAATACAGTCTTTACCACTTGAGGAATAATTTCCGCTGCTTTCTCCACAAAAACTGTGTCACCAATTCTTATATCTTTTCTTTTTATCTCATCAAAATTATGAAGACTTGCACGCTTTACTTTACTCCCAGACACAACAACTTCCTCAAGCTCAGCCACAGGTGTAATATCTCCTGTACGCCCAACTTGCCATGTGATATCCTTCAACTTAGTCGTGATTTGTTTCGCAGGAAATTTATACGCAATTGCCCACCTTGGAGATTTTGACCTGAGCCCCATCTCTTCCCACACATAAAGATTGTCAACTTTTATAACCAGCCCGTCAGTCTCAAAATCTAGATTTTCTTTTTCCAAATTCCAATAATTTATTCTCTTCTCAAGCTCCAACTCGTCTTTTAAATTTTCACACACGCCAGTAGTTTTTAGTCCAAGTGACTCAATAAATTTTAAGCTATCTTTATGTGTCTCGATTTTTTTTCCATCAAAAAAATACTGCTCGGGATTTATGAGAAAATAAAAATAAGCATCAAGTTCTCTTTCAGCGACAATTTTTGAGTCCAATTGTCTAAGAGTTCCTGCTGCTGCATTTCTAGGATTGGCAAAAACTTCTTCGCCATTT
>JBOFDW010000170.1:0-1878 GCA_051647385.1 Fusobacteriaceae bacterium | reverse complement strand
GCTTTGACTCCAGCAGAAATATTTTTAAGAATATCTTTTATAGACTCTGAATATGCTTTTGTCTCAGCAACAATTTTTGAGTATCGCCGAAATTTTGTAGTAGAAACTATTTCCATGGCTTTGGTTATTTGGTGAGTAGACCTGACACTTTTTATTCTATTTTTTACTTCTTTTGACCCTGCCAAAATTCCTCACCCCTTCCTAGTTAAAACTTTTTTTGAAGCTCTCAACAGCTTTTTTAATTTTATCCTCAAGTTCTTTATCAAGAGATTTTTTCTCTGCTATAATTTTTAAAACATCAGTAGAATTTTTTAGATCAGTGATGAATTCTTTCTCAAAAGTTCTGATTTTATTTATAGGAATAGAATCAAGATGACCGTTAATTACAATATAAAATGATACAACTTGCTCTTCGACTGGCGAAGGATTATATTGTGGCTGTTTTAAAATTTCCATAATTCTGTCACCACGGTCAAGCTGAGCTTTGGTTGCTTTATCAAGATCAGATCCAAATTGAGCAAAAGTTAAGAGCTCAGTATATTGTGCCAACTCAAGTTTTACTTTTGCCGCAACTTGCTTCATAGCTTTTATTTGAGCTGAACCTCCAACCCTAGAAACTGAAATACCTGCGTTGATAGCTGGTCTAAATCCAGCATTAAAAAGTTGCGACTCCAAAAATATTTGCCCGTCTGTTATAGAGATAACATTTGTTGGAATGTACGCAGAAATATCTCCCTCTTGAGTCTCAATTATTGGAAGAGCTGTTATAGAACCTCCACCAAGCTCGTCTGATAATTTTGCTGCCCGCTCAAGAAGTCTTGAGTGAAGATAAAATACATCTCCAGGATAAGCTTCTCGACCTGGTGGTCTTTTCAGTAGCAAAGACATTTCTCTATATGCCACAGCATGTTTTGATAAGTCATCATATATTATGAGAACGTGTCCACCCTTGTCCATAAAATATTCCGCCATAGCGACACCAGTATATGGCGCCATGTATTGTAGCGGAGCTGCTTCAGAAGCAGTTGCAGAAACTATTGTTGTATATTCCATCGCCCCTGCGTCTTCTAATCTTTTATAAATTTGTGCAACGGTAGATCTTTTTTGACCGATAGCAACATAAATACATTTTACTCCTTGACCTTTTTGGTTAAGAATCGTATCTATTGCAACGGCAGTCTTACCAGTTTGCTTGTCTCCAATAATAAGTTCACGCTGACCTCTACCAATGGGAACCATTCCGTCGATAGATTTTATTCCAGTCTGTAAAGGTTCGGTAACAGGTTTTCGTGAAATAATTCCAGAAGCTTTTCTTTCAAGGAGCATCATTTTTTCTGCTTTAATATCCCCTTTACCATCAATAGGTTTTCCAAGAGCATCTACAACACGCCCAAGAAGAGATTCACCAGCAGGAACAGACACAACATTTCCAGTGGCTCGAACTTCATCACCTTCTTTTATGAGGGAATAATCTCCAAGAATAACAGCACCAACATTATTTTCTTCAAGGTTCAAAGCCATTCCCATAACTCCATGAGGAAACTCAAGAAGCTCTCCGGCTTTTGCAGTTGACAGACCATAAATTCTTGCGATACCATCTCCGACTTCCAAAACAGATCCCGAAGTTTTTACGTCAAGATTTTTCTTGTAATTTAAAATTTCGCTTTTTATTATACTACTAATTTCTTCTGGTCTAATTTTCAAAACTAATCATACCTCCCAACTCCGAGTTTATTCTGCTTTTCCCATTTCATTTAATTTAGTTTTTACTGAGCCGTCAATAACTTTGTCCCCGATTCTGATTATACCACCAGCGATAAGAGACGCGTCGACCTCAACTTCCAAGTTGACTTTTTTACCAGTTGACTTAGAAAGTTT
>JBOFDW010000169.1:0-4053 GCA_051647385.1 Fusobacteriaceae bacterium | reverse complement strand
ATTCAAGATATGTTTGGTATGAACAAAGAAAAATTGCAAAATCTTTTAATCTTCAAATCTTCCAAAGAAGAAAAATATATAACTTTGAAAGAATATATTGATGCAATGCCTTCAGAGCAGAAAGATATTTATTACGTGGCTGGAGACGACATTGAAATTTTGAAATCTCATCCAAAGATGAAATCTATCAAAGATAAAGGCTTCGATATTTTATTCTTGCTCGATAAAATAGATGAGTTTTCTATCAAGACTTTGATGGAATATGAGAAGAAAAAATTCAAATCTATAAATGATTCTGATCTAGAGATAGATGAGTCTGCAAAAGAAAAAGAGAAAAAGAAAGAGCTTCAAGAAGAGAATAAATCATTAATAGAAAAAATTCAAGGCGTGCTTGGAGACAAAATAAAAGAGGTAAAACTTAGCTCGAGTCTTGGTGACAGTGCGGTTTCAATTTCTTCCAAAGGGTCAGTTTCTCTTGAAATGGAAAAAACTTTGTCTCAAATGCCTGGTAATGAAAATGTTAAGGCTGAAAAAGTTTTGGAGCTAAATGTTGATCATCCAGTCTTCAAAAAACTTCAAAGATCTGTTGACGATGAAGAAATAAAAGCTCTCTCTGAGATTTTATTTGAAGAGGGAATGCTCATCGAAGGATTTCAAATCAAAAATCCAGTTGAGTTTGTAGCCAAAGTAAATAAATTTATAAAATAAAAAATTCTTAATTAAAAAATCTCGTGTTGATATCACGGGATTTTTTTTGCTTAATATTTAATCAAAATTTTGTTGTTGTCGAAAAAGTTTGACATGAAAAATATGGCTGTGCTATACTTGAAAAGGAAAATATATCACAAAAAAATTAGGAGGATTTATTTATGAGTGGAAACTTATCAGCTAAAGTTTTACCTAAGGTGCTGAAGTTTGTAGGCTCAAAACCAGTATCAGCGATTAAGGACGGATTACTTTTTACAATGCCATTAACTATTATTGGTTCAATATTTTTGCTGTTAGCGGCACTGCCGATAAATAATTATTCGGCAATTATGACAAATTTTTTGGGTGCAGGTTGGGACAAAATATTGTGGCAAGTTGTTGGATCTACGTTTGACCTCATGGCTCTTGTTGGAGTTTTTGGGATAGCGTATACTTATACAAAGAACGAAGGATATGACGGTGTGTCAGCTGGAATTTTGGGAATGGTGTCTTTTTTTATAGTGAACGCTCATTTTATGAAAAATAATGACACAATAATAAACGGGGTTATTCCAAAATTATATTTGGGTGGTAAAGGAATAATCGGGGCGATAATTGTTGGGCTACTTGTTGGTTATATTTTTTCGCTAACATTAAGAAAGAATCTCAAAATTACACTTCCAGAAGGTGTGCCAGAAGGAGTGTCAAAAACTTTCGTGGCATTAATACCAGGATTTTTCATCATAACTTTCTTTGCTCTAGTGTATTTATTTTTTGATAAAGTTTTTAATGCAACATTCTTGGATATTATTTATAAAACTTTGCAGACTCCAATACAAGGATTGTCTTCTTCTTTAGGTGCTGCAATAATTATATGTGTTTTGATTTCTTTTTTATGGTGGTGTGGAATTCATGGTTCTGCAATTATGTCAGGAATCATGGGACCAATTCTTACTGCAAATGCAATTGCTAACCAAGAGATATTGAATTCAGGTGTAAAATTAGTTGCAGGAGAAAACGCAAAAATTGTAACTTCACAATTTATAGATCAATTTATAACGGTAACAGGGTCAGGGCTAACTTTAGGACTTGTGCTGGCTATGTTGTTTGCAGCGAAATCTGCTCAGCTCAAAGAATTAGGGAAGATGTCAATAGGACCAGGAATTTTTAATATAAATGAGCCTGTAATTTTTGGAACACCAATAGTTTTCAATCCTATCATGTTTATTCCATTTATTGGAGCACCAGTTGCTTCTGCCTTGATAGTTTACACAAGTATAAGAGTTGGACTTGTTGCACCATTTGGTTCTATACTTGTGCCTTGGACAACTCCGCCAATAGTTGGAGGGTTTCTCATAGGAGGAGTCAGAGCCGCTATTTTGCAGCTAGTAATAATTTGCGTATCATTTGCAATATATTTTCCATTCATGAAGATACAAGATAAAATAAATTTGAAACAGGAAAAAGGAGGAAACTAAATGTTTCCAAAAAATTTTTTATGGGGTGCAGCTTCTGCATCATATCAAGTTGAGGGAGCTTGGAATGAAGATGGAAAAGGACTTTCTATCTGGGATAATTTTTCAAAAATTCCGGGCAAAACTTTTGAGGGCACAAATGGAGATGTAGCAGTTGACCACTACCACAGATATAAAGAAGATGTAAAACTTATGTCTGAGATGGGACTGAAATCTTATAGGTTTTCTATTTCATGGGCAAGAATTTTGCCAGAAGGAAGAGGCAAAATAAATCAGAAAGGTTTAGACTTTTATAATAATTTAATTGATGAACTTTTGAAGTACAACATAGTCCCGTTTGTAACACTTTACCATTGGGATTTACCACAATCACTTCAAGATATTGGAGGTTGGGAATCTCTAGATACAGTGGAAGCATTTGATGAGTACGCAAATATCTGCTACGAAAATTTTGGTGACAGGGTTAAGCATTGGATAACTTTTAACGAGGCAATTGTTTTTATACACTTAGCCTATATTATGCAATCACATCCTCCTATGATTGATTCTCCAAAGATCGGATTTCAAGCAAGTCACCATGTAAATTTGGCACATGCAAAAGCTGTTAACTCTTTTAGAAGAAAAAAAATAAATGGAGAGATAGGAATCACACATGTTTTATGTCCTGCTTATCCAGCGTCAAGTTCTCCTCAAGATATTTTAGCAGCACAATATGGAGAAGAGGATACTTTTTATTGGTTTTATGATCCAATTTTAAAAGGTGAATATCCAAAAGAATATTTAGAGTTTTTGAAGACGAAAGATTGGGCTCCAAAAATTACTGAGGCAGAACTTGAACTCTTAAAAAATGCTAAATCTGATTTTATAGGAGTAAATTATTATCAAAGAAAAATATTAAAAGCAAATACAGATAATAAAACTCTTGTGAAGAGCAGAGAAAATTCAACAGGTGCAGCAGGTAACCCGAATTATGACGGAAGGTATATAAGTGTTAAAGACCAGAGTTGCGAATATACGAAATGGGGTTGGGAAATTTTTCCACAAGGACTTTATGATGGTATGGCTCGAATCAAACAAAGATATGGTAACATAAAAATTTATGTTACCGAAAATGGACTTGGAGACGAAGATCCAATTATAGATGGAAAAGTTGTTGATGAAGATAGAATTGATTACATAAGCAGACATCTTACAGCTTGTAAAAAAGCTATTGCAGATGGGATAAATTTGGCAGGATATTATGCTTGGTCTTTCACTGATTTGCTTAGCTGGTTGAATGGCTATAAAAAACAATATGGATTCGTTTATGTTGACCACAAAAATAATTTGGCAAGAAGTAAAAAGAAAAGTTATTTTTGGTATAAAGAAGTTATTGAAAAAAACGGAGATAATTTGAAATAGAAAAATTTAAACCAAAAAAAATCTCGTGTTAATATCACGGGATTTTTTGTTGTCGAAAAAATTTGGGTAAGATTTTTATTGAAGCAAAAAATATCAATAACAAAGTTTGATAAAAAGATTGCTTCTTCATTGACAAAATTCTGTTTAAGGGCTATAATTCTTTTAACAAAATTATAGTGAGCTGATTTTTTTTAATATTTTCACTTGAATACAAAATATTTTTATTTGAAAATAGATACTTGAATATTTAGAGCTCAAAATTTGAGTAGAAAAATCTTGATATAAATTAGCATAATAAAGGAGTGTGTTTTTATGAAAAAAGTTTCACTGATGACAAAAGTTTTGATAGCTCTGATACTTGGGGTGATTGTCGGACTGATTTTATATCCAATGAGAGAAAATTTATTTGTGAAAACTTATTTGATAGGATTTTTGTTTAGCTTTGTTGGAGAGGGATTTATTCGAGCAATCAGAATGGTGGTTGTGCCTC
>JBOFDW010000168.1:0-7849 GCA_051647385.1 Fusobacteriaceae bacterium | reverse complement strand
AAGAGGGTAACATCAAATATCAAACGGACATATTCAAAGTAAAGGATAAAAAATTTACTGAACGTTGGTGGTTACATCACAAAAACAAGATAGTCAAAGACACTTTAAATAAGTACGGTTACAAATTAGATTTACACGACGGCATAAAAAATAACCCCTATCTATCACAGAAGAAGTTATACAAAGGAGCAAGTAAAGATTATTTAGATAATGCAAAAGCGTGGAATGCAGAAGTTAAACGATATAACGAAAATGTCAAACAACATATCGAATTAGAGCCGATACAATTAAAAAATTACATTTCTATTAAACAAGAAGTCCTAGAAAATGTAAAAGAGGCAAATGCTAAAGAAAAGAAAATAACGCCAAAAGCAATTGAGTTAGTACATGAAATGGCAGACTGGGTCATGAACACACTCCGAAATCTTAAAATATATATCAAACGCAAAAGCCGAGAATATGAGGCTGCAAAGGCCTGGAATGGAATAAAAGATAAATTCAATGACATGTTTAAAGAAAATAAAAGACTTGATAATGAAATTAAAAGTCTAAGCAATCAGATTGAAGATCTAAATCATCTTGATCATGAATTTACAGAAGTGATAGCCAGCAAGTTAAGTCTGATACATGACATAGAAGAACAGGATATGCGCCAAAAAGAGATGTTAAGTCAGCTAAAGGTATTAGAACCGGAAGCATATAAAGACCTCACACAGGAAGAATATCGAAAGGAGATCAAAGGATTGAGTTTTGAAGAACGTATAGATAAAGCTACATCTCTGATTGAAGAACATGACAGAGAGATAGAAAGGAGCAGAGGATATGAGATCGATATCTAAAAAAAGCAATCTGGATAGATTGAAGCAGCAGGTACAACAAACAAGTAATCAGCAGTACCAGATACAGACACAGAAAGACGAATTAGAACAAACAGTCGCTTGTAAAAAGCAAGAATTAGATTCTAATCAAGATGCAATGAGACAACTGATTCGTTCTGTATTCGCACAAAATGAAGTGGCTGCAGCAAAAGAGAAGGAACAATTGAATGACAGATTAGATAAGTTTGCTTATAACCAGCAGGTAATGAATCAGCAAATCATTGAATTAAACGACAATATTACGGATACAACCTCATTAAATGCGCTGTACGAGGCAAAAAGAAAAGAGCTTGATTTAAACTACAGAAACCAGGAAACTGTTCTTAAGGAACAAATAAAACACCTTTCAGAGCACATAGAATATAAAGAAAACAAATTAAATACTATAAATAAATCAATTGAATCCAAACAGGAAGAACTTGATAGAATCAGTGAAGATTTGAAAAAGAAAGAATTCTGGATCAACTTTAAAAATGTATGGATCAATAAGTGGATAGCATTTGTTTCAGCTGGATTTTTGCTTGTATTTATTGGAGGCTTTTTAGGATGGCCAACATATAAAGTGATGAACAGTGTTTTTAAAATTATTAAGAGCGTTTTTTAATTATGATATAATCTTTCTGTTGTCTGGGCTCACCAACGCGAAGGAGGTGAGAACGTGGTTGAATTAATCTGTACTTTTTTAGTTTCTGTCGGAGCAGGTGTGGCCGCCAACTACATCTACAAATGGCTCAACAGAAACGACCGGACAACAGAGCATAAAAGAGTGGACTGACTACCCACTCTCTTTTTTTGCAAAAAAAAGAAGAACTGAGTGACTGGGTCAGTTCTTCTTACGTGGCTTTTAATCTGTACTTTTGCCTACTTGAATTATATCATGAACTTTTCAAAAGTAAACATCCGAGACTTAGCAGAAGCTAAGTATATTAATAACAACAAGATTTCCATGTGTTACTCTAGCACTGTACAGAGGAACATTTACGCCATCTTGCTAGAGTAAAAATAAGCTTGAACACGGAGCTAAATCTGTGTTATATTTTTGATATAAAAATGTGCAAAAACTGTATTGATAATATAACGTGACCTAGGAGGTGGTCTTTTATGGGTTATCATATTTTAGATTATGATATTGAGTTAGTGTCTGAATTTGGATTGTGTTATAAGAATAAATTACCTAAAGAATTGCAAAGAAGATTATTTACAAGAAAGCAATGGTTAGAGAAAGGATTTGTTTTAAAAGAGGGTGCCAGAGAATATCCAATGCATTCTCAGAAGAATTATAGAAATAGAGTTATTTATTATTTAGACACAGATGTTGTGAAAATAGATGGTAATGATATTCCTAAGAATTGTTTGACTTGTAACTATAGAAGTGAAAAAGGCTTTTGTGTAATTGCAGGCGATTATGTAGGTGAAATAAATGGTTGTTCTGAGTGGGAGCAGAAGAATGCTAAGTGATGTTATTGAGAGTTATGGTGGAGAGAAGATGGATCCACTGGATGTATATAAAGATATTTTTAGAATTGGAGAAGGATTCATTCAGAAGGAGTATGAAGATAGTGGAAGTTATAAAGCAAATCCAATCGCCTATTATAAGAATGAGAATGAAGATCATGGCCATTTCAGAATTATGTTTGAAGATAAGTTTGAAGAAATCTATCGAAATGAGCTTGTGAATGCAGATTTCTGTGTAATGAATGGTTTAACTTACTTTGGTGCAAAATATACATCGGATAGAGCTTCTAAAATGTGTGCAATGATATTTGATCTTGATGGTGTTACAGATAAGAGTTTGAATAATTTCTTTTATGCTGCATTCAATAAAGAATTTGATTATTATCCATTACCAAATTACGTGGCTTTAAGTGGTCATGGGATACATTTATATTATGTTTTTGAAGAACCAGTACCATTGTTCCCTAATTTGAAGCTTCAATTAAAGGAATTTAAATACTCTTTAACCGAAAAAATGTGGAACAAAAATACTTCTGTTGATGAGAAAGTACAAAAACAAGGAATCAATCAGCCTTTTAGAATATTGGGTGGTAAATGTAAAAAAAATGCTCCACTGGATAGAGTTGAAGTGTATAGAGTAAACCATCATCCAGTCAACATAGAGTATCTGAATCGTTTTGTTCCTACTAAAATTGAGATTGATGAAAAAAAATTATTCAAGGAAAGTAAATTAACACTGGATCAGGCAAAAGAAAAGTATCCGGAATGGTACGAAAATAAGGTTGTAAAGGGTATAAGAAGCTATTGGACAGTAAAACGTGATCTATACGACTGGTGGATCCAGCAAATAAAGAAAGAAGAAAATGGAGCCAGTTATGGCCACAGATATTTTTGTATTATGACATTGGTGATTTATGGTATAAAATGCGGTTTATCTAAAGATGAGATAAAGCAGGATGCAATAGATTTGATTCCTTTTTTAAATGGTTTAAATAAAGAAGAACCATTTACAGAGGAAGATATTAAATCGGCTTTAGAGTGTTATGATGAACGATATAATACTTTTCCGTTAAAAGACATAGAGAAATTAACTAACATACGAATCGAACGCAACAAACGAAATGGACGAAAGCAGGGTGTACATTTAGAACGTGCAAGAGCAGTTCAGATGATTGATTATCCAAATAGAGAGTGGATCAACAAAGAAGGAGCTCCAACAAAGCAAACAATCGTTCAAAAATGGAGATTAGAACATCCAAATGGTAAAAAAATTGATTGCGAAAAAGATACTGGATTAAGCCGACACACAGTCATTAAGTGGTGGAACAATTAATAAAAAATGGTGGAATATAAAAAAAATAGGTTGTAATGAAATTTGATACAACCTATTTTTCCTACCATTAAATTGTATCATGAATTTTAATGCATTAGTAGACTGTGTTTTTTAATTTATACTTGTTAAAATCGTTATATAAAGAACATGAGAATAATAGGAGATGTGATAACCATGGTAAATGTAGGAAGTGAAGCTAATACAATAAAATAGAAAGAGGTGATTATATGAATTATGCAATTAAAAAGTATTTATTAGCTGGTTTAACGATGTGTCTTATGTTATTCACACTTATCCCAAATGTGCATGCTATGAGTGTAGTAAAGTCTTTTAAATATGATTATAATACAGTTCTTGGATATAATACGAATTATCATGATTATTATTATGCAAATATTCCAGATTATGCCGTTTATATGAAACAAAGTAAAGCTAAAATAGGAGGAGGATGGAACTATACTAGATATCAGGTAATCAAATATTATGGTTCAAATGGATCAATTCTATGGTAGTTCAATAATAAAAAGAGACTATATTGAATATTCAATATAGTCTTTTTAGAAACGGAGATAAATCTATGATTGAAATAAAAAATGTTAGTATTGAAACAAGACATAATATTTTAAAAGATGTGAATTATATATTTGAGGATGGAAAAATATATGGCATTGTAGCTATTAATGGATCGGGTAAAACAACATTCTTTAGAACATTGGTAAAACTGTTACATCAATCTTCAGGTCAAATAAAATTTGATATGAAAAGTGTTGATGAATTAAGAAAGAACGTATTTTATTATGAGTCTCAAGAATGGCTGGATAAAAATTTATCTGGAATGGATTATTTACATTTTGTAAGTTCGATGTGGCCATCGGATAAAAGAATAGATTCAATTGTTGAATACTGGAGCATGGAAGAGTATGTCAAGTTGCCTATTAAGAAATATTCACTGGGAATGAAACAAAGATTAATAATTTCTATGTATCAGTTAAGTGATGCAAAATTTATGATTATGGATGAATTGACTAATGGGTTAGACGAAGATAATAGAAAAAAATTATTTAGATTTCTTTTAGATGCTAAGAAATATGGAAAATTGATTCTTTTATCTTCTCATTACGGAGAAGAAATACGAAAATATTGTGATGTTATAGTAAAGATTGATAATCATAAATTAATTGAGGAGTCAGTATGAAGTATTTCTTGATTAATGTAAAAAAAATTTATAAAAATAAACTAAACAGCATTCCTGTTTTCATTATTATACTTTTTCTTGCATTTTTATATGTTGGAAATCTTAAAAGTGCAACTATAGAATTTGATTTAGATAGTCCGGTTTCTATAAAAGAGGATATTAATTCTACTTCTGAACAAATTGGTTTATTTGAAAATAATTTAAAATCTATTTCTTTAGATAGTGAAGAATATATAAATATAAAGAATGACTTGGATTTAGCTAAAGAAAGAAAAGAATGTTTAGAAAACAAACTAAAAGCTTACAAAAATAGAGATTGGCATCAATTTTATCAGAATGATATTCGGTTAAAAAAGATTGATCTAGAAGCAACTAATAAATATGAATCAGATTATGATGATGAATTTTTGCAAACAATAAAATTAAATGAAGAATATTCTTTATACCAATATGAAAATAAACTTGGTTTTGATGATAGGTTTACTCCGGTACAAGGAATTAGTTATATCATTTTAATTGTTAATAACTATTTATCAATCATATTAATCGTTATGATGGCATTTATACTTTCGTATCTCTATTGTTCGAATTATTTTAATGGCATAGATATTAGTATAATTGTACCAATGAAACAGGTTAATAGAATTATGACAAAACTAATGGTGGGTTGTTTTGTCGGTATTTCTGTAACTCTTTTTGTTTTGATAATTTCTGGAACGTTGGGAAGTGTTGGAACTGAATTGGGCAGCCTAAAATCACCTATATTAACTTATTCTACATCCAGAATTTGTGAATATGAACCGATTAGAAATTTTATAATGAGTTGGATAATAATGAGTATATTGTCTATGTTGTTTATCAGTAATGTGATTTTTGTATTGTCTGTCTTATTAAAAAAGAGAACTTCTTGTTTCTTTTCGTCGTTATTGTTTTTGTTTGCCTGTACATGGGGATGCACTAAAATAGTTCCTATATTTTCGATAGTACACTTAATTCCAACAACATATTTAAACTGTTTACAAGTGCTAAGTGGAGAAATAGGGTATTTAACGCAGAATAATAATATAAATGCTTTAACAGGCATTATAGTCCTTTTGGTTTGTAATATAGTTTTAACTATTATTAATTTTAGTTTAATGAAAATGAGAGAAGTGAAATGAATGTTTATATATATTGATTTTTTAATAAAGAAAATTTTAAAGAGGAAGCAAAATGTTATAATGATTTTTATTTGCTTTTTCGTAATAGTTTTTATTTATGTGATGAATATCAATTCTCAAAATATACTAAGAGATTCACTTGCTTCTCAAATAAAAATGTCTGAAAAGGCAATTAATGATAAAACAAAAATAATGGAATCTAACGATGTTGATGATTCAAGTATTCAATCTTTGCAAAAAGAAATTGATGAAATAAATACAACTAAAAAAAAATATAGCGATTTAATAGAATATTACGAAAATAAACAATGGGATAAGTTTTATGATAGCTATTTGAATGAACTAAATAGCCAAAAAAAAGTAATCCAGCAAACGCAGAAAATTTCAGAAAAAGATACTAATAAGAATGAGTATTTAGAAATGATTGAAGCTACAGACAAACAGATGAACATAATAAATCATTATAGAAAAAATCATTTAAACTATGAAAATTCTGATTATCCGATCTATGGAATTACTTTTACTTTATACCTGTTTAGAACTGTTTTTCCGATTTTATTAACGGCAATTGGTGTATATATGTTATCGCAGGTTTTTACATTTGATTATGTAGAAAACATGGATAGAAGTAAATTGTTGAGTCTAACGCCTATAGAAAAAACAGTTTCTAAAATTATTGCGGGATGCATTATTGTGCTAGGAATATTTGCCATCTGTACTTTGATTTCTGTTCTAATCGCAACATTTGTTACAAAAAATATAGGGAACGATTATCCAATCATGGTATTAGTTGACAATCATTTGACATGTATAAAAGCAATAACAGTTTTTGTTAAAGTAATGTGTATGAATATTTTTTATATGATATTTATTATATTGTTATCGTATATCATGTCTTTACTCGTGCAAGATAGTTTGACATTACTGCTTATTTTGCTGTGTATGACAATAGGATGTGCATACTTACCGAACATTCTATCTGTTATAAAGCCATTTTCACATTTTTTTCCATTTATTTATGTTAATGCATTGCTAGTAATTGATGGAAGTCTGACAAAGACTTTTATGAACCCAAATATACATTTTAATTTTGGAATGATGGTTTTAATTACGGGAATTATATTAATAGTTTTAAGTATTGTATTTAACCAAAAAGTCAAAAAAAAATATATTTATAAAAAATAGAAAAGAGCAATTAGCTCTTTTCTATTTTTTATAAATATCCCTTCTATGACCGATTTCAAAAATGCTGATAGTTATTATCTCTTCTTCAATTGATGCAAATAATCTATAATCTCCTACCCTGTATCTCCAAATCCCTTTTAGATTTCCTTTCAAAGCTTTTCCGTGCAGTCTAGGATCAGGAGTATTGACTAGGTTTTTGATAACCCAGTTTTTTATAACACGAACAGTTTGCTTATCTAATTTTTTTAACTGTTTAACTGCAGATTCAGTAAATTGTACTTTATACATTTAGACACCAAGCATTTTCCAAACTTCAGTATGATCATATGTCTTTTCTTGTTTAGCTTTTTCAAACGCATATAAGATACGGTCTTCATCAAGATCGAGATCATTCTCTATTTTATCCAGAACAGCATCACGAATAAACTGGCTCATATTTAATTGGTTAACAGAAACATAGTCATGAATTAATTTAGATTCATCGTCATTAACTCTTAAAGAAATTGTAGTCATAATAAGACCTCCTCTTTTATGTATTACTTGTAATACAAGTATATAATTGAAGTTCTATTTTGTCAAAGACCTAGAGACAAGAAAATATATATTTTTTCACTAGAAAAACATGTGTTACAATAGGAATATA
>JBOFDW010000167.1:0-4036 GCA_051647385.1 Fusobacteriaceae bacterium | reverse complement strand
TTGCCATAGTTTTAGCATTTTTTATAATTTGTTCTTGATAATTTTTAAAACTTGGCTCAAGTGCTTCTTTGAAAGAAACAGCCTTAGCAGCAATTATATGCATCAAAGGACCACCTTGAATTCCAGGGAAAATTGTCTTGTCAATTGCAGTTGCAATCTCAGGGTCATTTGTTAGAATCATTCCACCACGAGGACCTCTAAGAGTTTTGTGAGTAGTTGTAGTAACTATATGTGCGTGAGGAAATGGAGATGGGTGCAAACCTGTCGCAACAAGTCCAGCTATGTGTGCAATGTCTGCCATCAAATAAGCTCCAACTTCGTCAGCAATCTCACGGAATTTTTTGAAGTCAATAATTCTGCTGTAAGCTGATGCACCAGTAACTATCATTTTTGGTTTGTGTTCATGAACAAGTCTTCTCACTTCTTCATAATCAATAACCTCTGTATCTTTTGTGACACTATACCCTGTAAAATTATATTCTTTACCAGAAAAATTTACGTTCTTTCCATGAGTCAAATGTCCGCCGTGATCAAGCTTCATTCCTAAAATTGGATCTCCAATTGAGAGTAGAGCTTTGTAAACTCCCATGTTGGCAGCAGACCCACAGTGAGGTTGGACATTAGCAAATCCACAGTTAAAAAGTTTCTTAGCTCTTTCAATGGCTAGTTTCTCAACAATATCTACACATTGACATCCGCCATAATATCTTTTGTCAGGATAACCTTCTGCATATTTATTTGTCATAACAGAACCCGCTGCCTCCAAAACAGCTTGAGATACAAAATTTTCAGATGCAATAAGTTCTATTCCATCATTTTGCCTATTTTTTTCTTTCATGATTGCGTCGAAAACTTCCCTGTCTGCCAACAGTATATTTTCTAATTCCATAAAATTACCTCCACTTTAGTAAAAATTTTATTTTGATTAATTATACAAAACTTTTTATGATTATACAAGTTTAGAAATATTTTTAAGCTCTAATATTTATAAGATTATTTTATTTGCCAACAGCATGTAACAAGTCGTGTATTCTAACAAGTCCAACCAGATTTTCACCGTGAAAAACTGGTAAGACTGTAATTTGACTCTCACGATTTTCCATTAGTGCAAGAGCATCAATTGCCATCTTATCTTTTTCAACACGAGTAAATTTTTTTGTCATAATATCTTGAGCCTTCAAATTAAAAAATTCATTTTTACGAGTAAGAGCACGCCTGATATCACCTTCAGTTATAATTCCTGTCATAATTTTTTCTTTCATAACACAAACAGACCCCAATCTTTTGTTGCTCATTGTCAAAACTATTTCATCAATAGAACTTTGCTCTTCACAAATTGGGAGAGAATTTCCAGAGTGCATAACATTTTCAACCTTCATTAATAGACGACGTCCAAGACTTCCACCCGGATGATAAACTGCAAAATTTTCTGGCTTAAAGTTTCTAAGTTTTATAAGAACTGCTGCGAGTGCATCCCCCATGACAAGAGTTGCTGTCGTAGATGACATTGGAGCTAAATTTAGAGGGCAAGCTTCATTCTCAATTCCAATATTCAAAATATATTCAGCCTCTTTTGCTAGCTTTGAATTTTCATTTCCAGTCATGGCAATAATTTTTGCTCCTATTTCTTTTATTGATGGAATTATAGAAAGAACTTCATCGCTGTTTCCGCTGTTAGAAATTGCAATTACAATATCTTCCTTATTAATCATGCCCAAATCTCCGTGTAATCCTTCAGAAGAGTTCATGAATACAGTTGTAGTTCCAGTTGACGCAAAAGTCGCTGCCATTTTTTTTCCAATAATTCCAGATTTGCCAATTCCAGTTATGACAACTTTTCCTTTGCTGTTCAAAATTTCTTTTGCTACTTTGACAATACTAGCAGATATTTTATTCTTAACAATTTCGATTCCTTTTATCTCTTCATCAAAAATAGTTTTGGCATAATTTATTATTTCCAAATCATCCATGTAAAGATCTCCTTATTACTTATATTTTTTTAACTAAGTCATCAATTGAAATTGCTACCTTTAAAATTTCTTCGAGTTCGTGAAGTTTCAACATGTTCGGTCCATCAGACTTTGCATTGTCAGGGTCAGGATGTACCTCGGCAAATATCCCATCAATTCCTATTGCAAGTCCAGCCCTCATGAGAGGGGGGACATATTCTCTGTCGCCAGAAGTCGAATCTCCTCCAGCTCCTCCACCAGGTTTTTGAACAGCGTGAGTAACATCAAATATAACAGGATAATTAAATTTTCTCATCTCAACAAGTCCACGCATATCGACCACCATGTTATTATAGCCAAAAGTTGTTCCTCTTTCACAAAGCAAAATATTTTGGCTCCCAGCTTCTTCCATTTTTTTAACAATATTTTTCATGTCCCATGGAGCTAAAAATTGACCCTTCTTGATATTAACGGGCAGACCAGTTTTTGCAGCAGCAATAAGTAGATCAGTTTGACGACATAAGAATGCGGGTATTTGTAAAATATCAACTATGCTAGAAACTTTTTCACAATGCCAAGCTTCATGCACGTCTGTTATTATTGGAAGACCCAGTTCATCTTTGACTCTCTTCAAAATTCTGAGACCCTCTTCCATGCCGAGACCTCGAAAACCTTTCATAGATGAACGGTTAGCTTTGTCATAAGAAGATTTGAAAATTAAATTTATATTTAACCTATTGCAAATGTCTTTTAATTTTCCAGCGATGTCCATTACCATATCTTCAGATTCTATAACACAAGGACCTGCTATTAATGTGAACCTAGATTTCCCACCTATATCAAATTTATTTGCAATCCGAACTTTTTTAACTTCGTTCACTAGCGACATTATCTGCTCCTTTTTTATATATAAATTTTTACACATGAATTTCATATAATTTAATTCTTAATATTTATTATTTTTATTTTGCTAATTATTTTTTTAGCTTAGTAAATTCTCTCCTTAAATATTCGCGGTCATCAAAATGATATTTGTCTCGCCCGAGAACTTGATAAGTCTCATGACCTTTTCCTGCAACAACAACTATGTCATTTTTTTCTGCTAGTTTCACAGCTTGAACTATTGCGAGCTCTCTATCAGGCTCAACTATTAATTTACTTTTATCAGTAATGCCAGCAATCATATCGGTTATTATATCATCAATATTTTCTGTACGAGGATTATCAGCTGTTATGATAATTGTATCGCTATATTTTTCTGCAACTTTTGTCATAAGAGGTCTTTTGGTTTTGTCTCTATCTCCACCGCATCCAAAAACTGTTATAATTTTATTGCCATTAAGTTCTTTTACAGTTTTTAAAAGATTTAGAAGAGCATCTTCTGTGTGAGCATAATCCACTATAGCAGTAAATTCTTGTCCACAATCAATTACTTCAAATCTTCCAGGTGCTCCTTTTAAATTTTCTATCTTAGAAAGAATATCATCAAAATTAATTCCAAGAGAGAGGCAAGCTCCAATACTTCCAAGAATATTGTACAAATTATACGTGCCCAAAAGTTTTATCTTTGTGTCAGCAGAAAAATTATCATAGCAAATATTCACAAGATTTTTGCTTCCTAAATATTTTCCTCTCAAATTTCCAGATTCTATTCCATAAGAAATTCCACCAAATTTTTCGAAATATTTTTTTCCATAAGAGTCATCAATATTTATAACGCAATTTTTTTTGTCTTTAATTTTCTCAAATAATTTTGCCTTGGAGTCAAAGTAATTTTCCATATTTTTATGAAAATCCAAGTGGTCAGGAGTTAAATTTGTAAAAACACCAACATCAAATTCAAGCATATCAACTCTACCAAGAGCGAGAGCATGAGAACTTACTTCCATTATAAAATATTCCATGCCACATTCAACAGACTTTTTGCACATTTTTATTATGTCAAGAGACTCTGGGGTTGTGTTCACAGCCTCAATAATTTCTTTTCCTATTTTATATTCAACCGTTCCTATCCGAGAAACTTTTTCACTTCCAAGCAATTGCTCAAGCAAATAAGTAGTGGTAGTTTTTCCGTTTGTGCCAGTAAC
>JBOFDW010000166.1:0-3843 GCA_051647385.1 Fusobacteriaceae bacterium | reverse complement strand
ACAGCAGAAAAATCTCCAATTGCTTGAATTGCTGTTACAAGATACATAATTACCATTGTTATTATCGCAGAAATTTCAAATCTTGGTGCCCCTAATGAAAAAGGTTTTGGTATAGAAAACCATTGAGCATCAGCTATTGGTTGAAAATTTACCATACCAATTGCAATTGCTAGTATATATCCACTAATTATACCAACGAAAACAGCAGCCATCCTAAAAAATCCTTTTGCATATTGGTTGAATCCAAGTACTACGCACAAAACAAATAATGCTACTCCCCAATTTTTAAGAGAACCATATGTAGCGCTTCCAGCTCCTCCTGCCATGTAATTTATTCCAACTGGAAAAAGTGATAGTCCTATTGCAAATACAACTGTACCTGCAACTATTGGAGGAAAAAATTTTCTAATTTTTTTTAGTGCTACTCCCATAAATATGGAGCATACTCCACCAACTATTTGAGCTCCAAATATTAATGGAATATTGGCAGCATTATTATTTGTTATTGCAAGCAATGCTGGCAAATATCCAAAACTAATTCCCATTACTACTGGCAGTTTAGCTCCTATTCGAAAACTTCCAATCTTTATTGGATAGTTTTGAAGCAAAGTTGCTATAGCAGCAGTTAATAAAGCACATTGCAATAAAACTGTAATCTGTGCAGGTTCAAGTTTGGCAACTCTTGCAATGATTAAAACAGGGGCAATATTTCCTGCAAACATATCAACTATATGCTGCATTGCTAATGGAATAGCTTCTTTTAATTCTGGGCGTCCATCTAGCTCAAATTTTGCATTACTATTTTTTACTGCCATAACTCCTCCATATTTTTTTAGATTTATTTAATTTTTCCTAATCCTCTTAGAATTTTTTCTGGGCTCATAGGCAAATCTCTCATCCAAATTCCTGTTGCGTCAAAAATCGCATTTGCTATTGCTGGTGCCCCTCCGTTTATAGAAATTTCTCCTACAGATTTTCTTGGCCCGAATTCTTCTCCATCTTCATAAGTGTACGCGAATTCAACTTTAAAATCCTCTGGTATTTCTTTAATTTTTGGCATTTTATAATCTAAGAAATTTGGATTCATTAGTTTTCCAGTCTCATCAAATATCATTTCTTCATATAGAGCATAACCTATCGACTGAAGAACTGCTCCATATATTTGCCCTCTAGTAAGAGTAGGATTTATTGGTACTCCACAATCTTGAATTGCATAATACTTTTTTATTTTAACTTTACCAGTGTTAGTATTCAATTCTATCTCACAGAAATGAGCGCCATATGGTATCACGTAGTCATGAGTTGTAAATGTTCCAAATCCTACTACCTCACCAGAACCGTCACCAGTCAAACTTTTATGTCCTATCTCAGCAAGTGTTATTTCTCCTTTTTTACCTTTTATTTTTCCAGGATACTCAAGTTGCAAATCTTCTACTGGCTCATTCAATTCTTTCGAAGCTGCTTCTTTAAGTTTTTGTCTCATATCTTTTGCTGCTCTTAAGACCGCACCAACTGAAAACTGAGTACCTGATGAAGCATAACTTCCGACATCATATGGAGTTGCATCTGTATCGGAAGCCAAATAAGATATTTTATCCATATCCACTTTCAAACATTCTGCGGCAACTTGAACAGCTGCAGTATTTAGACCTTGACCTAAATCTGTTCCTCCAAACTTTAATATAAATCCACCATCATTCAAAAGAGTTACTTGAGCATTAGCAGAATCCAAATGTGGTAGTCCAGATTTTTGAGTGATAACTGCCATTCCTTGACCAACTTTTATGTAATCTTTTGTTGGCTTTGGTTTATTACCCCAGTTAATCATCTTTTTACCTTTTTCTATTGCTTCTAAAAGTCCATTGCTTTTATCTGTCTGGGCATCTGTATCTGTTTTCCCATTGAAGAAAGCTTCCAATAATTTAGGTTTACCTTTTTGAACAAAATTTTTCTTAACAAATTCTATATGATCCATTCCTAGCTTATCAGCCATCTCACGCATCATAACGTTTGTTGCGAAAGCTCCTTGAGTTACTCCATAACCTCTGAACGCACCAGAGTTAGTCATATTTGTATAGAAAACTTTCATATCAAATTTTAAATTTGGAATATCATACATTATAAGAGGCGTAGAATACATGAGCTTTGATACTGTCCATGCATTATTTCCGTATCCACCTGTATTTGACAGAACTCCTATATCAAGTCCTATTATAGTTCCATCTTTTTTTGCAGCAACTTTAAGATCAAAATCTGCATTATGTCTTGACGTTGAAAGAGCAAATTGCTCTTCTCTTGTCAGTCTACTGTAAATTGATCTTCCTGTTGTCCAAGTCAAATATGCAGCGACTTCTTCCATAGTAACGTCTTGTTTTGATCCAAATCCTCCGCCAATTTTTTGCTTGATGACTCTGATTTTATTTTCTGGTATTCCTATTATTCTAGAAATTATTCTTCTCATATGCCAAGGTGTTTGAGTGGAAGCTATAACTACAAGTCTTCCCTCTTCTATTTTTGTAAATACTGCGTGAGTCTCCATTGGAGCAGTATTCACTTTACTTGTTCTATATTTTCTTTCTAAAACAACATCTGCTTCTGATAAAGCTTTATTAACATCTCCATATTCTCCACTAGCAGATCCAGCCAAATTTTTTCTTGGATCTCCACCAGCAGGAAAATTATAAAGTATAGGTGTCTCTCTTGGATCACATTTTGAGTTGTCAATTTTTGGTCCAATTTTATATTCAACTGCTCCACCATGGACTACCGGTGCACCTTCAACCATAGCATCTTGAACTGTCAAAACAGGTTTTAAAACTTCATATTCCACTTTTATAAGTTTTGTAGCAGCTTCTGCTATCCATTTATTTTTAGCAACAACAGCAGCTACTCGATCTCCATAATGATGAAGTTTTTGGCTCATCAAAACTCTATCATAAGGAGATGGCTCAGGATAATTTTGACCTGAACGCCCATAATTTATTGGTGGTGCATTCTTATATGTCAAAATATATTCTACACCTGAAAGTTTTTCAGCTTCAGTAGTATCTATACTTTTTATGTAAGCACTTGCATGAGGACTTCCTAAAATTTTCATGAAATAGGCATCTTGCTCAACATAGTCTTCAACAAAAGATTTTTCACCTTTTATTAATCTAGCAGAATCAACTTTGCATTTAGAAGCTTCAATAACTCTAAATTCTTTTACTTCTTTTTCTTCAGGAAGTTTTTCCCCTTTCATAAGTAATTTGTATATTTCTACGACATTATACATTTGCTCATATCCAGTACATCTACAATAAGTCCCTGAAAGAGAATCTTTTACATCATCTCTTGTTGGGTTAGGTTTTGTTGCTAGCAATCTATTAAAAGAATTATATATTGCAGGTGAACAATATCCACACTGACTAACTCCTGCCACAAGCATAGCTTCTTGCAATTTATCTATTGTATTTTTACCAGCAAAATATGAAGTTGTATATATTTCTTTTCCACTAAGTTGACCAACCACCAATATACATGAGTTAGCTATTTTTCCGTCAAGAATAATAGAACAAAGTCCACAAACTCCTTCGCCATCACAACCTTCTCTAAGAGATATTATTCCATTTTCTCTTAAAAAATCTTTTGCTACTCCCATAAGGTTTCCATAAAATTCTCTTTCTTCTCCATTTAATTTAAATTTTATTTTTTCCATTATCTTTTCACCTCCCTTATATTAGTCCTAAAGATTCTGCAACCATTTCAGCAACCATATATTCTCTAAACTGTGCAGTACCTCTAAGTAAACTGTCTCTTGATTTTATATTTTCTTGCATAACTTGCATAACAATCTCTTTTGTA
>JBOFDW010000165.1:0-7180 GCA_051647385.1 Fusobacteriaceae bacterium | reverse complement strand
TTCAATTGACGATGCTATAGCAGCTGACCAACTTTTTGATAAACTTATGGGTGACCAAGTTGAACCAAGAAGAGCATTTATTGAAGAGCACGCAGAATATGTAAAAAATCTAGATATTTAACGGAGGAAAATTAATGTCGGATAAAGTTGAAAAGAAATTTAGTGCTGTAGAGAACAGATATATTGAGGATGAGTTAAAAGAATCGTATCTCGATTATTCCATGAGTGTTATAGTAAGTCGTGCACTTCCAGATGTACGTGACGGATTGAAGCCAGTGCATAGAAGAGTTTTGTTTGCTATGAATGAAATGGGAATGACTCATGACAAACCACATAAAAAATCTGCGAGAATAGTCGGAGAAGTTTTGGGAAAATATCACCCACATGGAGATTCTTCTGTTTATGGCACAATGGTAAGAATGGCGCAAGAATTTAGTTATAGATATCCTCTCGTTGATGGACACGGAAACTTTGGTTCAATCGACGGAGATTCTGCGGCAGCCATGCGATATACTGAAGCCAGAATGTCAAAAATTTCTGGAGATTTGTTAAGTGACATAGATAAAAACACAATAGATTTCAGAAAGAATTTTGATGACTCACTTGATGAGCCAGTTGTTCTCCCATCAAAAATTCCACATCTTTTAATCAATGGAGCAACAGGAATTGCTGTTGGTATGGCTACCAATATTCCACCACATAATATTGGAGAAGTTTGCGATGGAATTCTTGCACTAATAAATAATAAAGATATAGAACCGATGGAACTTATACAATATATAAAAGGACCAGATTTTCCAACTGGTGGAATAATTGATGGAGTAAAAGGGATTCATGATGCTTACTTGACAGGAAGAGGTCGAGTAAGAGTTAGAGGAAAAATTGAGATAGAAGAAACAAAAGCTGGGAAAGTCAGTATAATAATAAAAGAAATTCCTTATCAGCTGAATAAGTCTTCTCTTATAGAAAAGATTGCAGAGCTTGTTAAAGATAAAAAAATAATTGGAATATCTGATCTTAGAGACGAGTCAGACCGAGACGGGATAAGAGTTGTAATAGAAATAAAAAAAGGTGAAGAGCCTGAACTTGTTTTGAATATGCTTTATAAATATACAGAACTTCAAGGGACTTTTGGAGTTATACTTCTTGCTCTTTGCAATAATATTCCAAAAATTATGACACTAAAAGAAATTTTAGAGGAATATTTGAAGCATAGATTTGATGTTATAGTTCGAAGAACAAAATTTGATTTGGCTAAAGCTGAATCTCGAGCACATATTTTGCAAGGATTTCAAATAGCCCTTGAAAATATTGATAGAGTAATAGAAATAATCAGAGCGTCACCAGATGCAAATATTGCAAAAGAAGGATTAATAAGCAAATATTCTTTTAGCGAAGAGCAAGCTAAAGCAATTCTAGAATTAAGATTGCAAAGATTAACAGGTCTTGAGAGAGCAAAAATAGATGCAGAATTTGCAGAACTTCAAAAAATGATAGTAGACTTCAAAGATATTTTAGCAAATGACTCGAGAGTTTTTGAAATAATAAAATCAGACCTAAAAGAAATAAAAGAAAAATATAGTGACAAAAGAAGAACAGCTCTTGAGGATGAAAGACTTGATATTACTCGAGAAGATTTGATTAAAGATGATAAAGTTATAATAACTATAACCAAAAAAGGTTATATAAAAAGAATGGAAACAAGTAAATATAAAGCTCAAAGAAGAGGAGGCAAAGGAGTCTCGACTCAGCATACTGTTGAAGATGATTTTGTTGAAGATATTTATGAAGCTTCAAATCTCAGCACACTTCTTATATTTACAAATACTGGAAGAGCTTTTGCACTTAAAGTTTATGAGATACCTGACTTTTCAAAACAATCACGAGGAAAACTTATTAGCAATCTAATAAAACTTCGAGAAGATGAGAGAGTTACGTCAATAATTAAAGTCTCAACATTTGAAGGAGAAGGAAGAAATATTATTTTTGTAACTAGAACTGGATTAGTTATTAGGACAAAGCTTGTTGAATTTGATTCAGTAAGAAGTACTGGACTCAAGGCCATAAATCTTGGTGAAGGAGATTCAATAATTAGCGTAGGAATTTCTGAGAATGCAAATAACAGAGTTTTTATCGCAACTAAACTTGGTTTTGCAGTGAACTTTTATACTTCTGATGCAAGAGAAATTAGAAGAGGCGGGAAGGGAGTTATAGGGTTAAGGCTTCGACAGGGTGACGGAGTTGTAAGTGCTCTGGTACTCTCTACACAGTCTACAATATTTACTCTTACAGAAAATGGGTATGGAAAACGTACGGCAGTTGAAGAGTATACTGTCCATGGCAGGGGAGGAAAAGGTATTATAAATATGCGAGTAACTCCTAAGACAGGAAAAGTAATCGCAGTGGTACCAATAGACCAAACGAAACTTGAAGAAATAATGGCGATAACTTCTGCTGGAACAGTGATAAGAACTCCAGCTGAAAGTATAAAAATAATTAGTAGGGCAACTCAAGGCGTGAAAATTATAAGACCTAGAAACGATGAGAAAGTTGTTTCAGTAGCAAAAGTTACACCTGAACCACCAGTTGATGAAGAAGATCAAGACGAAAATTTTGTTATAAATTCTGAAAATAATGTTCAAGCTAGTAATTTTTATGAGACAAATATAAATTCTGAAGAAAGAATTAGCGAAGAAGATTTACAAGAAAAAGAAAGAGAACTTGAAGAAGAGGAATTGCAAAGCCAGACGGCAGAAGAAGGAGATGAGTAATAGTGAAAAGAGCTCTTGTTTTATTTGGAAACGAAGTTGATACAAAAAATTTAATTCAAAGTTCTATATATATGAAAGAAAAATTTGGATACTCTCTTTCTGGACTTTTTTTGAGCGATATCCGAGAAGGGATTGTTGTTACTCCAAAAATAGATGGGCTCATAAATGATTCTTCACTATCTCTAAATGCTGAACAGTGGATTCACTTTGAGCAAGATGAACTTAAAAGAATAGAAACTACACTAAAAAATGAAGGACTGAAACTTGAAGTAAGTCATGAGATAGGAGTAACTGGAGAAGTTATAAAAGAGTATATGAAATCTTTTGACCTTTTAATAATTGGGAAGGGAGCATTTACTTCTGACTTGCTAATATCTTTGCTCAAGCATAACTATAAATCTATTTTGATGGTTGGAAACGAGAAGATAGATTTCTCAAAAATATATTTGGCAAATGACGATGGACTAAAAATAAATAGAAGCGCTTATAGTTTCACGACTTTATTTCCAGAGTTCAAAGAATTTGTTTCAGTATCAGTTGAGAATTCAAGCAAGAAAGAAAATGTTTTGAACGAATATTTGAAGCTGAAAAAGAAAAAAATTATTGAGCAAAAAGTTCAGACAAAAGATGAGCTTGTAAATATTTTCGAGAATATGAAAGAGCAAGGAATACTTGTTATGGGAAATCTTAGTAAGTCATATTTCTTTGAAAAGATTGAAAGAAGAACAGGGATAAAACTTATTGAAAAATCGAATATCACAATTTTTATAGGTTAAAAAAAAATTGTACAACAAAAATATTTTTTGAGGAGAGATCAAATTTCAATTCTCCTCAGAGAGTATTTTTAATATAAAAAATTTTTTGTAAAAGTTTTAAATTAAATTTTATAAATAAAAAATAGGATAAGTGAAAATGAAATTATTAGTAATATCAGATTCCCATGGGGATGTGGGAAATATTATTGCAGCATACGAGGCAGAAAAGCCAGATGTAATAATTTGTGCTGGAGATTATAGCGAGGACGCAAGACAAATCAAGAAAATATATAAAGATTTGGAAATTTATATAGTAAAAGGCAACGGAGATGTTTTTGATAAAGAAGATGAGTACGACCAAGTTATAGCTTTGGGCGAATTAAAAATATTTATAACGCACGGACATCTTTATGGAGTCAAGGGTGGATACGGAAGCCTCATAAAAAAATCTGAAGAGATTGGAGTTAGAGCAACTTTCTTTGGGCACACTCACAGGAGAGAGCATTTTAAAATTGGCGGGATAGATTATTTTAACCCTGGAGCTTTGAGAGATGGTTCATATGGAGTTGTTGAATTTTCAGAAGAAAATAATAATTTGGATAATATAAAATTTGAGTTTAAAGAAATTTAAAATTAAAGAGACAAAAAAATTTAGAGAACAAAAATTTAAAGAACCCAAGAAAATTTAGAGAACTCAAAAAAAATTAAGCGAAAAATTTTCAAGAGAAAAAAAGTTAAGAGAAAAATAATTTTGAAGAACGGAGTTGGGCGAAGTGGAGAAAATAAAAAAAGAAGCTCTTGAAACGATTGAGAAGGCAAATAATTTGCAGGAGATAGAAGACGCACGAATAAAACTTTTGGGAAAGAAAGGTAGTATAACAGAACTTTCTCAGCAGATGAAAAATTTGTCTCAAGATGAGCGACCAAAATTTGGTCAACTTTTAAATGAGTTAAAAGAATTAGTTACAGGTCAACTTGATGAGAAAAAAAATAAGCTCAAAGATTTTGAAAAAGATAAGCAGATGAAAGAAGAGGCAATAGATTTTACTTTGCCAGGGAGAGAAATTTCTCTTGGTGGACTTCATCCAATAACAGAGACCGCAAATTTTTTGAAGGAAATTTTCTTGAACATGGGATTTGATGTTGCAGAAGGACCAGAGATAGAAAAAGTCTCGTATAATTTTGACGCACTTAATATTCCTGAGTCTCATCCGTCCCGAGACCCGCAGGATACTTTTTATATAAAAGACACGGAAGTTTTGAGAACCCATACTTCGCCAGTGCAAGTTAGATATATGCTTTCTCACACACCGCCGTTCAGAATGATTTGTCCCGGAAAAGTTTATCGGTCAGATTATGATGTTTCTCATACGCCAATGTTTCACCAGCTTGAAGGACTTATGGTTGGAGAGAATATTTCTTTCGCAAATTTAAAAGCTATACTTACAGAATTTGTGAAAAAAGTTTTTGGAGATACAAAAGTTAGGTTCAGACCACATTTTTTTCCATTCACAGAACCTAGTGCAGAAATGGATGTTCAGTGTGTTATTTGTAAAGGAGAAGGTTGCAGACTTTGCAAGCAAAGTGGCTGGCTGGAAATAATGGGATGCGGAATGGTAGACCCAGAAGTTTTTAAAGCTATCGGAGAAAATTACAAAAAATATACTGGCTTCGCTTTTGGAATGGGACTGGAAAGAATAACAATGCTTCGACATGGGATAGACGACCTCAGGGCATTTTTTGAAAACGACGTAAGATTTTTGAAGCAATTTAAATAAAAAATATTAAATAAAGATTTAGACTATAAAAAAAGCAGGGGTAAAATTATGTTAATATCATTGGATTGGCTAAAAAAATATGTCGAGATAAAAGAAAGCGTGAGCGAGCTAGAAAATACTTTGACCATGATTGGACAAGAAGTCGAGGCAATAGAAGAAGCAGGAGCTCATCTTGAAAATGTTGTCATCGGTCAAGTTGTTGAATATGGAAGACATCCAGAATCAGAGAGACTTTCTTTGCTGAAAGTAAATGTTGGGGAAGAAAAAAATCTGCAAATTATTTGTGGAGCGCCGAACCATAAATTAAATGATAAAGTTGTTGTGGCAAAAGTCGGAGCAATTTTACCAGGAGATTTTAAAATCAAAAAAAGTAAAATCAGAAATTTGGATTCAGAAGGAATGTGTTGCTCGGAAAAAGAATTGGGAATGGGGACAGACCATGAGGGAATTATAATTTTGCCAGAAGACGCACCAGTCGGAAAATCTTACAGAGAATATCTTGGACTTGATGACGTAATTTTTGAACTGGAAATAACTCCAAACAGATCAGACTGTCTTTCTCATATTGGAATCGCAAGAGAAGTGGCGGCATATTATAAGAGGAAAGTAAAATATCCAAAGTCTGACGTGCAAGAATCTGTGGAGCAAATCAACGGATATATTCAGGTTGAAATTCAGGACAAAGAAAGATGTAAGGCTTATGTTGGGCGATACATAAAAAATGTAAAAATATCTGAGTCACCAGTTTGGCTCAAGAAAAGAATTGAATCCATGGGATTAAAATCTATAAATAATATCGTTGATATTTCAAATTTTGTTATGTTCGAATATAATCAGCCGATACATATTTTTGACGCAGATAAAATAAATGGCGGAAAAATAATTGTGAGAAAAGCTGAGAAGGGCGAGAAGCTAAAAACTTTAGACGGGCAAGAACGAGAATTAAACGGCGAGCTTGTAATTGCTGATACAAAAAGTCCTGTTGCCATAGCAGGAATTTTGGGCGGAGGAAATAGCGAAATAGATAACAACAGCAAAAATTTATTTATCGAGGTGGCTTATTTCACACCAGAAAATATTCGTCGTACAGGAAAGGCGCTTGGAATTTCCACTGACGCGTCATATAGATTTGAGCGAGGAATCGACAGAGGAAATCTTGAGACAGTTGCGGACAGAGTTGCATTTCTTGTGAATGAAGTTGCTGGAGGAGAAACTCTAAGAGGAATTATAAAAGAGGAAACAGATAAACCTGCCAAGCGAGAAATTTCTCTAAGCATAAAAAAACTTTGTGAGTTTGTTGGGAAAGAAATAAAATTTGAGGAAGTTAGCGAAATTTTATCGAGCCTAAATCTTGAGAAAAGAATTTTGGAGACAGATTCAGGTAAAGATACAATTTTTATCACGCCGCCATCTTATAGAGAGGATCTAACTCGGACCGAAGATATTTACGAAGAAATTATAAGAATGTATGGCTTCCAAAATATTGAAGATAAAATGCCAGTGGAAGATATTTCGGCTGGTAAAAAAGATAAAAGTATAGAGCTAGTAGATAACGTGAAAAATATTTTGGCGAAGTCTGGGCTACAAGAAGTTATAAATTATAGTTTTGTTTCTCAAAAGGCAATAGAAATAATTGGGGCTGACGCGACAAAAACTATTGAGATAAAAAATCCTATCAACGATGACTTCAAAGTTATGAGACCATCTTTGATTTATAGCTTGCTCTCAAATATTCGGGATAATTTTAATCGTAACCAAGAGAACCTAAAATTTTTCGAGGTGTCAAAAATATTTTTGCCAGCTGAAGAATTAGCCAACGAAGAATATAGAATTGGAATTGCTTTGTCGGGTCGACCTGAGAGAAGTATTTGGAATC